>JAHEKA010000244.1 GCA_024638585.1 Rhodospirillales bacterium | reverse complement strand
GGGTTCGCCCTTGCCGTCAAAGACCCCGGGAATCGGCGCCACCAGTCCCTTGAAAATGTCCTTCGCCTTTTGCTGAGCCATGTCCGTTTCCTTTCACCTAGGTCTGTCGCGCCAGGGGCCAGCCCCCGGCGGTTTTTTCACGCGTGTTCTTCGCGGTAAAGCCCGAGGCTCTCCAATACCGGGCGGTCGCTCACCGAGAACAGGATCGCCGGTTCCGACTTCGATGCGTTGCGATGGGCATGCCAGTCCATAGACGGGACGAAGAAGCAATCCCGTTTCGTCCAGGCCATATCATTGCCGCCCGATGATTCGCCGCCGACGGTGGTGACCCCTTCACCCTCCACCACATGGTAGATGGTGGACGAGCTATGCCGGTGTGGCCGGGTCTCTTCCCCCGGGGGCAGCAGCTGCACACGGCAATGGATGGTCGGCATGGTGGCCCCGCCGGTGAGAGGATTGACGTAATCCAGCAACACCCCGTCATGGGGATCCCGTTCGCCGGCTTCGGCCATGGCATCCAGCGCCGCCCGGGCCTCGGCCCATTTGTAGGTATAGGGCAGGAAGCGGTTGTCCTCCGCGCCGTTCCGCGGGCGGATCGGGCCGAATCGCTGGCGGCAGAACCCGTCTGGATAGAGCACGGGCTGCGATGCGTTTCCGAAATAATTGCCCTGTCCATCCCGGGCATCCTGGTAATTCTCATGGATGTTGATGTCGAGATGGCCGATCAGGTGAATATCCAGCACATCCAGCCACACCAAGGGTGTTGCGCCGGGGTTCTGGTGGTCGTGCCAGGTCCAGTTGGGAGTCAGCACCAAGTCATTCGGCTCCATGATCATCTGTTCGCCGTTGACATTGGTGTAGCCCGTGCCCTCGCCTTCGACCACGAAACGCAGCGCGCCGGCGGTGTGACGATGGCATTCCGCCATTTCCCCGGGTTTGACCAGTTGCACTGACATCTGCAGCGTCCGCGATGTCGCCTTGAGGTCCGGGATCGACGGGTTGACCAAGTTGACGGTGCGCCGCTTGGCCGCATCATTGATGCCGCCGAGCTTGATCACCTCTCCCGATTCCAAGAGGCAGGAATAGACCGTTTCCCAAGGCCAGAGATGGGGCACAAGTTTGGGATTGGGGTCGCGCCGCTTCTTCTGCCAGTGTCCACCGAGCGAATGCTCGGCCATGCGCTCATGCAGCGCGTCTACCCTGGGGTCGTCGACCGCCGGCTCGCTCATCGCTTTCTCCCTAGATTTCTTTGCTTTTTTAAAGGTGTATCCAATCCCCAAGGGGTTGACTAATATTGAATGCAAATGGCGTTATTACATTTTATTATATCAAATCATTGCCATTACCCCGAGACGATTCGCCGAACGCGGAGAGGGCCCATGAAGCTCAATCAATTGCGCATATTCGTCTGTGCGGCGCGCCATCTTAACCTTTCCAATGCGGCGCTCGAGTTGGGCATGAGCCAGCCTGCTGTTTCACTGCAGATGAAGAAACTGGAGGACGAGTTCGGCGTCAAACTCTACCGCGCCAGCAATCGCGGGATCGAACTGACCCAGCAGGGCCACGCCTTCGCCGATTCGGTGCGTCCCCTGATCGAGAATCTGGACCAGATCGAACACGATCTCAAATCCTCCAGTGCCAGCGCCAAGGCGAAGCTGCTGACCATCGGCGGTACACACACCCTGACCGAGACGGTTCTGCTGCAGCGCCTGGTGGGATTTCGCAGCCGCTATCCGGACATCCGCATCAATATCGAGACCGGCGGCAGCGCCACGATTGAGGCCGGGGTTCGCAACTCAAAGATCGATATCGGACTGATCAGCGGACCCAGCCATTTTCGGGAATGCGAGTACGAAGAATTCGGCAACCAAGAAATCGTCGCCTTCGTCCCAGGGGACCATCCGCTTCGGGAAAAGACCCTGACCCTGGCCCAACTGATGAGGGAACCGCTCGTCACCAAAAAGGGCGGCACCTGCGTCAAGCGTTTGCTGCACTGGGGCCTGAAGCCCAATATTGCGCTCGAATGTGGCGCCGCAGACGCGGTCAAGGCGGCGGTTCTGAAAAATCTCGGGGTCGGGCTCCTGTTCCGCGCGCGGATCGAGAACGATCTCCTGAGGGGCGATCTCGATCTGATCGCGGTGCCCGAACTGCAGAAGCTCTCGCGGAAATCCTTCATCGTCTACCAGAAGCAGAAGAACCTCTCCAAGGCCGGGCTGGATTTCCTCGCCGATTTGAAACGCCAGCCCCGGTCCACCGACGAACGGGACCTGGTCGCAGACCAAGTCCTGGCCACCCAAACGAACGGCGGATTGGGCGCAGTCTGACGCGCCCGGAAGCTTGTCGGGACTGGATGGTCCTACAAGCTGTCCTCCAAATCGTGGGCCCGGTCTGAACGCCAGGCAGTGTGGCCCTCGGCACGCAGCTTGAGCCAGACCTTGCGGCCTTCATCGATGGGTTGATGCCGCTCGCCGTAGATGTCGATAATACCCTGGCCTTCGACGGCGACCTGGTACTCGATGCGTTCGCCGACGAACAGCGCGGTATCCAGCTTACCCTCCATCATCCCCGGCGGCACCTGGTCGCCTTCCGCCGGTTCGACCTCCACATCTTCGGGCCGGACCCCGATATAGACCTCGGCCCCTGGTTCCAGGCCGCCGGTCTCATAGGTCTGCCCGTAGACGACGCAATCCTTGGCCCCATCGAGGGCGATGGCGAGCCGGCCCGAAGGATCGCCCGCGCTCACCCGGCCCCGGAACAGCAGCGTTTTACCGATGAAGTCACGTACGAATTCGTTGGCCGGCGATTCATAGAGCAGCCGCGGACTGCCCTGCTGCTGGACCACGCCGGATTCCATCAGCGCAATCCGGGTGGACAGACTCAATGCCTCCACCTGATCATGGGTGACGAACAGGAAGGCGATGTTGAGTTCCTTTTGCAGGCGCTTGACACGGATGCGCATCCTTTCGCGCAGCTTTGCATCGAGGTTGGAAAACGGTTCATCGAGCAGTAGCACCCGGGGCTCGGTTATCAGGGCCCGCGCAAAAGCCACGCGTTGCTGCTGGCCGCCGCTCAGGAGCGGGCCGGGCCGGTCTTCGTAGCCGGCCATGCCGACCAGTTCCAGCGCATGGGCGACCCGGTCCTTGATCTGGGAACGCGGGAATTTGCGGGATTTCAACGGGAATGCCACGTTCTGGGCCACCGTCATATGGGGCCAGATGGCATAGGACTGGAACACGATCCCCATGTCCCGCTTATTGGGCGGCAGGCAAAGACTCTTGGAGGTCATCACCACCGCGGTGTCGCCGAAATAGATGTCACCTTCATCGGGAACTTCGAGACCCGCGGCCATGCGGAGCGTCGTCGTCTTGCCGCAGCCCGACGGCCCCAGCAGGGTCACGATCTCGCCATCCGCGACATCGAGGGACAGGTTGTCCACCGCGGGCGTCGTATTGCCGGGGTAGGTCTTGGTCAGATTGGTCAGCCGCATCGCCAGCTTCGGCGTGGCTCCCGCGGTTTTATCGGGGGTCTTGGGTGCAGCGCCCGAAGCCTGAGTTGCCAATGATGTGTCCGCCATGTCGCCCCCGCTTGATGTCATGATAAGAGCCCGCCGTGCGACCTGTTCCCGCCTCGGGCTTCGGGCTTCATTGCCCGTCGAGCGCAAGCGCGTCCGGATCGAAGAAATCGCGGTATTCCAATCTTTCCGGGGTGACGCCCAAGGCGTGGGCGAAATCCATCATCGCTTGCAGGCTGGTCGCGTTGTCGCCAACGTTATAGGGCCAGTAGTTGTCCCCCATCACGGCACGCTGTTCATCCATCATGGCGGCCGCCCAGGAAATGACGACGACCTCCGGGTCGGTCCCGTAGACGCGGTCGAAGGCGATATCGCGCGCCTTGCGGTGCGCCTTGAGTAGGGCCACCGGCGCATGGGGATACTTGTCGACGAAGTCGCGGTTGAGGGTGACCACGTGGGAAATCGGAAAGATCCCGGTCGCCTTGAAATAGTTCTGCTCTTCGGTGCGGTAATCGGGGAATAGACGCCGGGTGCGCGGATCCTTGCGGCTGATCGAGGGCAGCACGTTGGGCCCAAGCACGGCATCGACTTCGCCGCTGAGCAGCTTTTCATCGAGGGTCGTGTCCCGGCGCCCGGGGGGCAACGGTAAAGCCTCGACCGTGATGTCGGGCCCCCAGCTGCGCACCTCCTTTCCGGGCATGCACCAGGTGATGGTGGAAAAGTCGACGCCATAGTGGGTCAGCAGGGCACCGCGCGACCAGATCGCCGCGGTGTTCTCCCAGGCGAAGATTGCCACCCGCTTGCCTTCGAGATCCTTTGGCGTCTCAATCCCCGCGTCGGTGCGGGTGAAGATATAGGCGAGGCGAAACTTGCGGTTGGGGTAGGCCGGGATAGAGACATAGGGGTGATCGCCCTTCCCCTTGGTAGACGTCAGGCCGCCGAAGCTCGCGTCCCAGGCGTCGATCGTCTCCGGCCCCTCGAACTCGCTGCATTCGAGCTCGAAGCCTTCGACTTCGACGCTGCCGTCCCAGAACGGGCGGTTGGTATCGATGTCCGGTTCGCGGAAACCAAATCGGAGTTTTGGATTGGCCACGTGTTCTCCCTCCTGCCCTGCCCGCGCGGGTCTACCTCACGCAGGTTGTTCTTCCTTTTGATAGAACCCCAACTTGGTCATGGCCGGCCAGTCGTCGATGGAGAACAGGATGGAGTCGCCGGACCCGTTCTCGTGATGGTGCCATCTCCAGGCGGGGACGGCGAAAATGTCGCCGGTATTCCAGTCTAGCCGCT
>JAHEKA010000243.1 GCA_024638585.1 Rhodospirillales bacterium | reverse complement strand
TGGGTAAAGATCAAGCGCAGACCGGGCGCGGACTTGATGCGCGCGGCTTCGCCCTCCAGCCGCATGGCCATCGCCTTGGAAACGGTGATGCCGAAACGGGCCATGCTTTCCGCAGGCGCCAGCAGGCGCTGCCAGGAAAGCTGCCCATACTTGGCATGGAGGGCGAGCATGGCGCGCACATTGGCGGGTGCCGCAACTTTCGCGCCGCCGGAATGGGTAAACACCAGGACATCGACCTGGGGCCTCTTGTCCTTGTCCTTGTCTTCGTCTGACGGCTTGGTTCCGTCGGACACCAGGCAAACGCCGCCTCCGCCCAGCGACGCCGCGGACGGCAGCGATACCGACATCGCGAAATAGGCCGCGATTGCGGCATCGGCCGCGGATCCGCCGGAATTAAGAACCTGTTCAGCAACCAGGACCGATTGTGGTTCGTCACCGGCGACGGCGCTGCGGAAACCTGCTACAAAGTCCTTGGCCCGGTTAGAAAATAGGGACGACGCCCCGCACGCGGCCAGGACCAGCGTGGCGAGGCAAAGAACAATCACCGATACGGCCGTTTGACGCCTGGGGGAGGCCCGCATACGCTGCGGGCGCAACATGTGAGTACGGAAGAAGTTGGGAGTCATGCGAACGCGATTCATACTTCTATTGGCATTGGCTGTGTTCCTCGTGCCCATTGCGGCACGGAATGCTGCCGGGACCAAGCTAATACGCGACACCGAGATTGAAAATACCATTCGCGCCTTTGGATCGCCACTGTTTGAAGCGGCCGGGCTGCGCGGCGCGGATATCCGTATTTTCCTCATTGCCGATGACTCGCTCAATGCCTTTGTCGCCGGCGGCCAGAATCTATTCTTGCATACCGGCCTATTGTTGGGCGCCAAGAACCCGAATGAGCTGATCGGCGTCATCGCCCATGAAACAGGCCACATAGCAGGCGGCCATCTGGCCCGCATCGCCGGGCGGATACGCGGGGCGGGCACCACCGCCCTGGTGGCAACGGTCCTGGGCGTCCTTGCCGCCGTCGCCTCGGGCTCGGGCAAGGCGGGGGCGGCGATCGCCATAGGCGGCCAGGGCATCGCCGTCGGCTCGGTCCTGGCGTTCAGCCGCGCCCAGGAATCTGCGGCCGACCAGGCCGCGCTGGGCCTTCTCGAAGATACCGGGCAATCGGCACGCGGCATGCGGGATTTCTTCAAGACCCTGGAAGACCAGGAACTCCTTCCCCCGCGTCTGCAAAATCCCTATGTGCGGACCCATCCCATCACCCGTTACCGGGTGGAGGCGGTTGAAAGCCATCTCGAACGGTCGGCCTACGCCGATGCTCCAACCACTCCCGAGAATATAGAGCGTTTCGCGCGCATGCGGGCCAAGCTGACCGCTTTCCTCAATTCGCCGACCTTGACCTTCGAAGAATATCCCCCGTCGGATACCTCGATCGCCGCGCGCTACGCCCGGGCGACCGCCCATTACCGCAACAACGATCTCGACAAAGCGCTGCCCCTGATGGACGCCTTGATCAAGGCGGAACCGCTCAATCCCTATTTCTGGGAACTCAAAGGCCAGGCGCTGCTCGAAGCGGGCCGCATCGATGAGGCGCTTGCGCCCTATCAGAAGGCCGCCACGCTCGCACCCGATTCCGGCTTGATTCGGGTCGACCTGGCGCGGGTGCAACTCGCCCTCAACCGACCGCCGCTGGTCAAGGCCGCGCTCGACAACCTGCTTTTCTCCACCCGCAAAAACCCGGAGCTGTTGATGGCCTGGCAGCAGCTTGCCATCGCTTATGGCCGCAACGGACAGATCGCCATGAGCAACGTGGCTTCAGCGGAACACGCCTTGCGGCGGGGCCGGCTGGAGGACGCGATCTATCATGCCGGCCGCGCCCAGAAGAAACTGCCGAACGGCTCCGCGGGCTGGGTCCGGGCGGAAGATATCAAGCAATTGGCGAAACGCCGCCTGAAGGAACGCAAGGACCGGCGCTAGGGCCCGAGCGTCTATTCGGCGTCGGGCTGGTTAGCGGGTTGAGCCTGATCGAAAGCGGGCTGGGCCATGCAGTTCTCGAAAATCTCCATGGTCGCGGGGTAATCATCGAGCGGACAGTCGAACCGCTTGGCGTTGAAGATCTGCGGCACCAGCGCGATGTCGGCGAGCGTCGGGGCATCGCCATGGCAGAACCGCCCGGTCTCGGGATGCCCGCCGACCAACGCCTCGAGGGCGCTCAGTCCCTTGGCGACCCAATACCGATACCACGCGTTGCGCGCTTCGTCGTCCTGCCCCATCTCGTCCTTGAGATACTTGAGGATGCGCAGGTTGTTGAGCGGGTGGGTATCGCAGGCGATCACCTGGGCCAGCGCCCGCACCCGGGCGCGGGCCGCCGCCCCTTGGGGGAGGAAGGGCGGCTCGGGCTGTGTCTCATCCAGGTATTCCAAGATCGCCAGAGACTGGATCAGCCGCAGATCGCCGTCCTCCAGGACCGGCACAAGTTGCTGGGGGTTGAGCGCCGTGAAGGAGCCTGCAAATTGCTGCCCGCCATCCTTGAGGAGGTGCACCGGGCTGCGCTCAACATCGATGCCCTTCATATTGAGGCCGATGCGGACACGAAAGCTTGCGGAAGAGCGGTAATAGTCGAAAAGGCGCATGATCCCCCCTTAGCTGCAATCCGGCGCCGGGCCGAGCCCGCCGGGGCCGGCGCGCGATCTAGATATAATGCTCCGCCAGCGGCGGGAACCCGTTGAAGCCGACCGAACAATAGCTGGAAGTATAGGCGCCGGTGGCCAGGATGCGAACCCGGTCCCCCGCCGAGAGGTCGAGGGGCAGTTCATACCCCGCACGGTCATACAACACGTCGGTCTCATCGCAGGTCGGGCCGGCGACGACGACCGGTCCGGTGGCACCGCCGTCGCGGGAGGTCTCGATGGGGTATCTGATGCATTCGTCCAGCGTTTCCGCCAGGCCGCCATACTTGCCGATATCGAGATAGACCCAGCGCCGGGCATCGTCATAGACCTTGCGGGAAACCAGGACCACCTCAGCCTCGATAATGCCGGCATCGGCCACCACCGCACGGCCCGGCTCGGCGATGATCCGCGGCATCTGGTTGCCGAAATGGCGGTTGAGCGAATCGACGATGGCGCGGCCGGCGGTCTCAAGGAACGGCACGCCGTCTTCCCCCGCGCTTTCGCGATAAGGCACCGGCATGCCGCCCCCCAGATTGACCATGCCGAGTTTGATCCCCGCCCCCTCCAGCGCCGTGAACAGCACCTTCGAGCGCGCGATGGCGACGTCCCATTGCACCAGGTCGGTCTGCTGGGAGCCGACATGGAAGGACACGCCGAACGGCGCCAGCCCCTTGTCGCGCGCCGCGATCAGAAGGTCGCGCGCCATTTCCACCTCGCAACCGAATTTGCGGCTGGTCGGCCAGCCGGCGCTCTCGTTGGTCAGCAACAGGCGGCAATAGACCCGCGCGCCCGGCGCCGCGCGCGCCAGCTTGTCGAGCTCGCCTTCGCTGTCGAAGGCATAGAGGCCGATCCCAAGCCCGTGGGCAGCGGCAATGTCGTCCTCTTTCTTGATGGTGTTTCCGAAAGAGACCCTCCCGGGCGTGGCGCCGCAGGCGAGAACCTGGCGGACCTCAAAAATGCTGGCGGCATCGAAACAGGCATTTTCGCGGACCAGCGCCGTGATGATCTGTGGCGCCGGATTGGCCTTGACCGCGTAGTAGATGTCCGCGCCGGGCAACAGCCGCGCGAAACCGCGGTAATTCTCCACCACCCGGCCGACATCGACCACGAGGCTCGGCGTGGCGAGCCGGTTTTCGGCGAGGAAACGTTTGATCTTTTCGGTCATCACACCCCACCCGGCCGTGCGCCCGCTGGCTGAGCCGAGCGGAAGAACCTCCCGGCCCAAGATTGGCCTCAGGGGCGTTTCAATAATCTTTTCAGATCAGCCCAGCAAGCGGAGATGACGGATCGGCGTAACGTTTTTTCGGCATCCGCCCGGCGAGGTAAGCCAGGCGCCCCGCTTCGATGGCAAGCTTCATGGCCCGGGCCATGGCAATGGGGTCACCCGCCTCGGCGATGGCGGTGTTCATCAGCACGCCGTCGCAACCGAGCTCCATGGCGATGGCAGCATCCGACGCGGTCCCCACCCCGGCATCCACCAGCACGGGAACGCTTGCGTTCTCCTTGATGATGCGAATGGTCACGGGGTTCTGAATGCCGAGCCCGGAACCGATGGGGGCGGCCAGCGGCATGATGGCGACGCAGCCGATGTCCTCGAGCCGTTGGGCCTGGATGGGATCATCGGAGCAATAGACCATCACCTTGAAGCCTTCCTCGACCAGGGTCTCGGCGGCGGCCAGGGTTTCCGGCATGTTGGGATAGAGCGTCTTTTGATCGCCCAGCACCTCGAGCTTCACCAGGTCCCATCCGCCCGCCTCCCGCGCCAGGCGCAGGGTCCGGACCGCATCATCGGCGGTGAAGCAACCAGCCGTATTGGGCAGGTAGGTGTATCGCTTGGGATCGACGAAATCGACCAGCATGGGCTGGCTGGGATCGGTGACGTTGACCCGGCGCACGGCGACGGTAACGATCTCCGCACCCGATGCCTCGATCGCCCGGGCGGTTTCCTCGAAATCCTTGTATTTACCGGTCCCCACCAACAGGCGGGAGCCGTAGCTGACCCCCGCGACCTCGAGCGGTTCGGGATCGATGACCGCAAGGTCGTCCGCGCCGCCCCCGATGAAGTGGACGATCTCCAGCTTGTCGCCCTCGCTCAGGCGGGTGTTTTGGTACGACGTGCGGGG
>JAHEKA010000242.1 GCA_024638585.1 Rhodospirillales bacterium | reverse complement strand
GATGAAAATGACCCCGCGGGAGCTCCTGCGCAAACGGGAGAAGGACACCATCAAAGCCACCGGGGTCGACGACGACGGCCTTGCCGACGAAGCGGTGATCGAAGCCATGGTCGCCAACCCGGTCCTGATCGAGCGGCCGATCATCGTCAACGGCCGCCAGGCGCGCCTCGGCCGGCCCGCGGAAAAGGTCCTCGAAGTCCTTTGATTCCGCCGTTCATAGGGCCCTTGCGGGGGCTTTGAGGGTAAAGAGTTCGTAAACTTCTCGCCGCTAACATGGGGCTATGTTTGATGTAGCCCCCGAAGGCGTGCGCCCATGAGCACCGCCCCGAAGCCCCTCGACCTGGTGGAAACGGGCCTCGCCCACCATTTTGCCGGCCGCCATGACAAGGCGGAGGCGGCCTATAAGCGTGCCATCGGCAAGAACCCCAAGGACGCCAGCGCGCTGCACCTCTTGGGTCTGCTGACGGCGGACAAGGGCAAGTTCGAACGCGCCTCCCAGCTGATCGAAAAGGCACTGGCGGTCGACCCCGGAAATCCGAATTTCCTGCATTCTGCGGGCCACGTCCTGGCCCAGCTCGGCCGGCTCGAGGAAGCGGTGAGCCGCTACCGCGCGGCCCTGGAAGCGGAACCCGACCGGCCTCTGACACTGTCCAACCTGGGCAATGCGCTCAAGCACCTTGGCCATATGGACGACGCCGCCCATTGCCTCGCCCGCGCGGTGGAGCTCGACATCGGCTTCGCCGAAGGCTGGTCCAATCTGGGCCTGGTGGAAAAGGCGCGGGGCGCCTATCCGGAAGCCAAGACCGCCTTCGAGCGCGCCATGGCGCTCCGGCCCGAGAACCCCAATTTCCGCTTCAACCTCGCCAATGCCGAGCGCGAGGCGGGCGACCTAGACGCCGCCATCGCCGGATACAAGGCCGTGATCGCCCAGAATCCCACCCATGGTGGGGCCCATATGAATCTGGCCGCAGCCCATAAGGTGGCGGGCGATTTCGAAAGCGCCAACGCATCGCTCCAGTTTTCCATCAAGGCCCTGCCCCCCGATCATCCCCAATTAGCCGAGCTGCATTGGAACCTCGCCATCAACGAACTCACCCAGGGTCATTGGCAGCGGGGATGGGAGGAGTTCGAATGGCGCCGCAAGATGCCCGATTACGGCGGGCCGGAGCCAGAGCTGGCGATTTGGGGCGGCGACTTGTTGGCCGGGCGACGCATCATCCTCAATCACGAACAAGGCCTGGGCGACGCCTTCCAGTTCCTGCGCTACGCTGGCGATCTTGCTGCCCAGGACGGATACGTCATCTACCGCGGCCCCAAATCCATGGGGCCCGTCGCCGAGCTGATCACCGGCATCCGGGAAACGATCGCCTTCGAGGATCCGCTGCCCGATGCCGACTGTTGGGCCCCGATGATGAGCCTGCCGCGGCTTTTGAAGCTGGAGGCGGACGCTAAATTCGCGCGCGAACGCAGCCTGTCCCCCGATACCAGCCTGCTGGAGCGCTACCGCGAGCGTCTCGAGGCGCTGTCGGGTCTTAAGATCGGCATCTGGTGGCAGGGCAATCCGGGATACCGCGCCGACCGCGAACGCACCATTCCGCTTCAAGCCTTCCAGGCCCTTGCGGAAATCCCCGGTGTCCAACTGGTGGCCCTGCAGAAGGGGCCGGGCGCGGAACAGGCCGCCGAATGGCCCCGGGATGTGCCGCTCCTCGACCTTGGGCCCGAGATCGACGCGGCCGGCGGCGCCTTTATGGAAAGCGCCGCGGTGATCGATGCGCTCGACCTTGTGGTGGGATGCGACACGGCGCTGGCACACCTGGCCGGGGCGCTTGGAAAAGAGACTCATCTCGCCCTCGCCAAGACGCCGGATTGGCGCTGGGGGCTTGAGGGAGACAGCAGCGTCTGGTATCCCACCATGACGCTGCACCGCCAGACCCGTGCCGGCGATTGGCAAGGGGTCTTCGAGCGGATCAAGGCGCTGATCGAGGAACGTTCAGCCGGCCATGGGTGACACCGCCGCCAATATCCAGATTCCCATCTCGCCCGGCGAGCTGGTCGACCGCCTGACCATCCTGGAAATCAAATCCGAGCGTATGACCGATCCTGAAAAGGTCGCCAATGTGCGCCATGAGCTCCGCCTGCTGGCGGATGCCGCGCGGGAAGCGATCCCCGAGGATCCGCAGATTCAAACGCTGAAGGCCGACCTCAAGACGGTGAACGAAATACTGTGGCGGATCGAGGACGACATCCGCGACTGCGAACGCCGCAGCGATTTCGGCGACGCGTTCATTGAACTCGCCCGTTCGGTCTACCGCACCAACGACGAACGCGCCCGGCTCAAGGGCCGCATCAACGAGGCACTCGGCTCCGCCATCCGCGAAGAAAAGTCGTATTCGCCCTATTGACGGCGCAGCCCGGGCTCAGATCCTTTTCAGGTTCTCTTCGGTGAGCCCTTCGCTCTCCATCTCCTCCTCCGCCAAGGCGGCGCCGAGGTCGTGGGCGAGAGTTTCCTTCAGCTGGGCGGCCTCCTGTTGGCGCGCCCACATCGCGGCATAGGGTCCCTCGGCCGCGAGCAGGGCCTGATGGGCGCCGCGCTCGACGATGGCGCCGTGCTCCAGGACAATGATCTCATCGGCGTCCACCACCGTCGAAAGCCGGTGGGCGATGACCAAGGTGGTGTGATCGGCGGACACCGCGCGGAGCGCTCCTTGGATCTCTTTTTCCGTGTGGGAATCGAGGGCGCTGGTCGCCTCGTCGAACACCAGGATGGCGGGCTGCTTCAGCATGGTACGGGCGATGGCGACTCGCTGCTTTTCTCCGCCCGACAGCTTGAGCCCCCGTTCCCCCACCCGGGTCTCATACCCGTCGGGAGTGGAGGCAATGAAATCATGGATCGCGGCAAGCCTTGCGGCATCCTCGATCTCCGCATCCGAGGCGCCGGGCCGGCCGTAGGCGATGTTGTAGTGGATGGTGTCGTTGAACAGCACGGTATCCTGGGGAACGATGCCGATGGCCCCGCGCAAGCTGTCCTGGGTCACTTCGCTCACGTCCTGGCCATCGATGCGCACAGATCCCCCATCGACGTCATAAAAGCGGAACAGAAGCCGCGAGATGGTCGACTTGCCGGCCCCCGACGGCCCGACAATGGCGACCTTCTTTCCCGCCGGCACCCGGAATGAGACGTTCTTCAGGATCGGCCGGTCGGCACGGTAGGAAAAGGAAACATCGTCGAACACCACCTCCCCGCCCGCGATTTCAAGCGGCTTGGCGTCCGCCCGGTCGGTCACGTCGGCGTGCACGTGGATCAGGCTGAACATCGCCTCCATGTCGGTGAGCGATTGCTTGACCTCTCGATAGACATAACCGAGAAACCCCAGCGGCAGATAAAGCTGCATCAGGTAGGTCACCACCAGAACGAAATCGCCGAGCGTCATGGTGCCCCCGGTGACCCGGACCCCGGCCATGACCATCACCCCGGTCAACCCGCCCGAGATGATCGCCGCCTGGCCGATATTGAGCAGGGACAGCGACGTTTTGTTCCTGACGGCGGCGGTCTCATAGCGCGCAAGCGCCCGGTCGTAGCGCTGCGCCTCGTGCCGTTCGTTGCCGAAATACTTGACGGTTTCGAAGTTGAGAAGCGAATCGATCGCCCGCGTGTTGGCCTCCTGGTCACGCGCGTTCATCTCGCGCCGGAAGCGCAGGCGCCATTCGGTGATCATCAGGGTGAAAAGGATGTAGGAGCCGATGGTGAGGAAGGTCACCAGGGCGAACCAGAAATTATAAAGCGACCACAGGATGGCGCAGACCACGAGGATTTCCAGGATGGTCGGCACGATGGAAAACAGCATGAAGGCCAGGGTGAACTCGATCCCCTTGGTGCCGCGCTCGATGGCGCGTGACAGGCCCCCGGTCTGGCGGTCGAGATGGAACCGCAGGCTGAGTGCGTGCAGGTGCTGGAACACGCGAAGCGCCACGGTACGGATGGCCCGCTGGGTGACCTTGGCGAAGACCGCATCGCGGATCTCCCCGGATGCCACCGAGATCAGGCGCAGCAAGCCATAGGCGACGATCATGGCGAGCGGCAACACCAGCACCACGTCGCGCCCCGGTGTCAGGGCGTCCACCGCCTGCTTGTAGACGATGGGCACGCTCACATTGGCGGCGATGGAGACGCACAGCAGCACCAGCGCGATCACCACCCGGGCTTTCAATTCAAATGGGTTGGCCGCCCACAGAAACGGCATCAGCGAACGAATCACGCGGACATCGAGACGCCCCGCGAAGGTCTTGAACTCGCTAGTTTCCGCCGGTTGCTTGTTGGAATGACTCTCCGCCGTCATGCGGAGGCGGCCTTCGCCCCGGCATTGGCCTCCAGATAGGCCTGCGCTTCCGCCGTCGTCATCACGTCGCCGAAGGACAAGTAGAAATTCTGCAACGAGGCGTTATGGGCCGCATCGGTCCGTGCCGCGTTGGCATCGGCGATCATGACCGTGCGGAAATTGTGCATCATCGCATCCCGCGCCGTCGACTCGCAGCAGGTGTTGGTCACGCAGCCGGTCACCAGGACCGTATCCAGGCCGCGGTCGCGCAATTCCTCTTCAAGGTTGGAGGATCCCGGCATGAAGGCAGAGAAATAGGTCTTGTCGACGATCACGTCCGCCGGCCCCACCTCCAATTCCGGCCATAACTGATGCCCGGGCCGTCCTTCGCCCATGCTGTCGAACCGGCCGGCGCGGCGCTCGATCCGGGTAAGGTCCTCGTAATAGACGGTCCAGCGGCGCATCACTTCCTCGCTCGCCGTCATGCGG
>JAHEKA010000241.1 GCA_024638585.1 Rhodospirillales bacterium | reverse complement strand
TGGGCCGGGCCGCCCCGCGCGCCGTGATCGCTGCGCGTTGGCCGGCCTGGCCGGTACCTCGCCTTTCTTCATACCGATCCCTTGCCGGGACGCCCTCCGGTTATTGCTCTTGCTTATGCCTTGATGTTAGGCGCGCGGCCCGCAAAAGGAAACCTTTTCACCGGGCTCCGTTAACCCTTGGGCGCAAGGCTCCAGGTCCTGTTGTCCAGGGTCAGCTCGCCGTCGGCGAAATTGATCGAAAGGCTGAGGCAGCCCTCGTTGCGCTGCCAGGGCGTCACGGTCATCACCCGTTGGCCCGCCTTGGTATAGGGTTCGGCATTGGCGATCCGCTTGGCGCTTTGGGTAGAGGCCGCGCGGATGATCAGCATGCCGACGCCGACACGCTCGCCCTTCTCATCCATGAACGGCCCGGCCCCGAACAGGATGCCCTTGCGCTCCAGGCTTACCAGGTAGTCATGATGTTCCTTGCGGATTCGTTCGGGTGACTTGCGCAACTTGGGCGGATTCTCAGGCTGAGACATCCAACACACGTAGCACTGTTCCCGGGCCAACTTGATGCCGAAGCTAGCGCGGTTGAGCGCGCGGGTGCTCTTCTTGGCCCGCGCCCCGGATTTCCGTTTCACTGCAGGTTTGGCCATGATGGTCTCCCTTCATCTTTCCGATGATTGACCGGCTCCGCCGGCGATCAAGGACTGTGCCGAGCCCAGATTGCTAGGCCGCGCCAGACACTTCCCAAATGTTCGGCATGCCGCGCCGGCCGAGCCAGTCGTCCCGCTGATCGGGGTGCCGAAGAGGGAAACGCAGAGCCCCAGGCGGTCAGGGAAACATTTTGCAGTGCTTTGAGAGAGACCCCGTCCTCGCTGAGATACTCCTTAAGACGAGGTTTCTGACCTGAAGAGTTTGCGCCATTCCCCCAATTCTTTTCCGGCCGGGCACGTGGCCCGGCCGGATTTTATAGACTGTTGACCTCGGACAAATCCCGCCGCTAGTCGCAGTCGATGGCCTTGGCGCGGCTCCCGTTGCCCTGATGGGTGAAGGCGCAGCTCATGCCGACCTTGATCCCCTTGCGCTTGGCCTTCTTGCCGCCGATGGTCACCTTGGTCCTGCGGCCCGAAACCCGCACCGTGACCTTGTGCCCACCATCCATGAAGGAGATGCGGCGACCGCCCCGCTTGGTCCCGGTGACGGCGGCCTTTGTCGTCTTGACCGGAATCTTGACCTTGACCAACTTGACCTTGTCGGACTTGGTGGTGACCGCAAGCGCCTTGCTGATGAGATCCTTCGGCGTCTTGTAGAGATCGTCGATCAGCTTCCGAAGCTCTTCGCCGGACACCGGATTGATGTCGATCCGCTGCTTAGCCGCGTCCTTGAGGAAGCCCGGGTCCTTCAGAGTGGCCTGGAAGCTGGCACGGAGCAGCTTCAGCCTGTCAGCCGGCAGTTCGGGCGGGCCGACATAGGGACGGCCGACGGACTGCGGCGTGAGGATGAAGTTGAGAAGCTGGCGCTGCTCGTCGTTCTGGGCGTACTCCATGATCAGCGGCACCTTTCCCTTGATCTGGGGGTGCGAGATCAGGGAAAGCTGGACCAGAATGTTGACGACCTTGTCGTTGTCGAACCACGTCGGCTTCATGGCCTTGATGGATGACACCGACCAACCGCAGCGGGCGTTGACCTCGTTACGTTCGAGCGCGAGCAGGATCGCCGAACCGGCGGGATAGCCGTGATACACCTCGAATTTGGTGCCGAACATGTTGTTCATGAAGTAGGCCGACGAATAGCCGAGCGAGCGGTGATGGGTCGCGCCGAGCTTCAGGGGCTGGGTCTTTACCTGTTCGATCCTGGTGACGCCGGTGTCCTTCCTCGCGACACAAACGCCAAAACCCTGATCCGCCGAACCGATATAGCTCAGTTCCGTCGGCTTGAAATGCACACCCTTCGTCGTGGTCATCGGGGAAGTGGTCACGGCTTCGCGATAGGAGGCGAGAAGTTCCGTGCCGTCGCGCTTGGACTTGTTGGCAAGGTAACTTGCCGCGACCAAGCCTTGGGCGCCCATCTTGTGCTTGACGGTGAATCTGGGAACACCGGGGATGTGCCGGTTCCAATGCCGCGCGATGGCCCGGGCGTAGGTCGCGTAGCCGCCGCCGGGGCTGGCCGCCACGTAAAGCGTCACGCGCTTGCCTTTATAAAAATCCGCGGCCTGGGCCGCGCTCGCGGCGGCCATGGCGACGACCGCCAAAGCACCGGCGCAGCCGGTAAGCATAAGCTTGCTCATCAGTTCTCTCCCTGTTTGTCATTTATTCATTTGTATTTTTGTTGGTGCCAGGGTGCCCTGCCTGGACAGACAAGGCAACCGTGTTGTCTGCAGAAGCGCCCGATCTAACCCGCCCGGCGCGCCATCCGCTCGGCACGTGGGGACCGGGCGCCCGCCGCCTCGGCGAGACGGGCGATGGCGGACCCCAGGCGCGCCGCTCCGCCGACGATGATCTCGGCCAAGGCATCCATGTCCTCGACATCGGCCCGGGCTTCCGGAATGGCGAGGGTCAGGCTGGCCAGGATCTGACGATCGCCGTCGAACACCGGGGCGGAGATGGCGAACACCCCTTCATCGACCTGGGCCCGGCCGGTGAGGAACGGCTTGGCCCGGATCTCGCGCAGGCTGGCGCGGAAGGTCTCCCACTCGCCGCCCAGCCCGGCTTCTTCAATCGCCGCGCGGTGATAGAGGAAGAACTTGGTCAGGCGTCGTTCGGGCAGGTGGGCGAGGATGACGCGCGAGGCGGATCCGCGGAACAGCGGCATGGGCCGGCCCCGGCTGTAGCTGATGTCGAGGCTATTGGGATTCTCCCGGCGGTAGACGGAAATCACGTCGTCGCCCAGCAAGCCGCAAATGAACAGGATGCCCTCCCCCACCTGGGGCAGGAGCTCTGTGAGCAGGTCGCGCCCCAGGGTCAGCAATGGATCGCTCTGGCGGATCTGACGGTCGAGCTCGATGATGCGGGGCCCGAGGATATAGCCGCCGCCGCCCACCGGCGCCAGGAACCCCGCCTCGCACAATTCCCTGACGTAGCGGTAGGTGGTCGAACGCGAGGTGCCCAGTTCGTCCACCAGTTGGTCGACGGTCCAGACCGGCGCGTCCTGGGAAAACGCGTCGATCACCTTCAGCATCCGCTCCAGACTGGACATCCCGGCCTCGTTCCCCTTGCCCGCCGCCACTTTTCCGCGGCGCGGCGCAAAAAAACAATCTACCAGCAATTCCCGTTAATTGGTATAAACACAGGATTCCTACAATATGAGATTTAAGAGACTGGTGCGGAAGTGCGGAGACCGCTAAGACAGACCCCAAGGGGAGCCCAGCCATGACCGATCTTTCGCCGCTCTGGCCCGCGCGGTTGCACCACATCAAGATCACCTCGGACCAGCCACCGGTGCAGCTTGATTTCTACCAGCGCGTCCTGGAACAAGAGGTGCGTGAACTGTCCGACGGGGAGTGGGTGCTGACCGGCGGCGAGCGCAGCTTCGTCATCGGACGGGGCCCGCGCAACGGCCTCGGTTACTCGGCATTCGCCATCGATGATGCCAAACGGGTCGCGGACCTTCAGGATTTCGTGACGGCCCAGGGGATCAATGTCCAGGCCTCGCCGAGCCCTCTGTTTGGTCCCGAAGCCTTCGCCGTCGCCGATCCGGACGGCAATACCCTGGTGTTCGGCACGCCGCTGGACGACACGCCGGCCAAGAGCGACCGGCTACCGGCGCGGCTTCAGCATTCGGTGGTGGGCTCGCCCAACCTTCAGGCCTTGACGGAATACCGCCGGAAACTCGGCTTTGTGCTGTCCGACGAGGTCAAGGACGAGGACGGCAACCTGACGGCAGTGTTCCTGCGATCCGACGAAGAACACCACTCCCAGGCCATCTTCAACACCAAGGATTCCAAGTTCGATCACTTCTCCATGGAAGCCACAAGCTGGAACGACATCCGCGATTGGGCCGATCACCTAGGCTCCATGCGCATTCCGCTGAGTTGGGGCCCGGGGCGCCACGGGCCGGGCAACAACTTGTTCTTCATGGTCTGCGACGCCGACGGCAACATGGTGGAGGTCTCGGCGGAGATCGAACATATGGACCCCGACATGGCGCCACGAATCTGGAAGCATGAACCCTACACGCTGAACCAGTGGGGCGTCGCCTGGATGCGCAACTGAGGCGGTCCGGACCCGACGACTTCACCAAACCGATCGAATAATCAGGGGGAACAATCGTCATGAAACTGGTGAGTTATACGGCCAACGGCAAGGACGCCTACGGCGTGGCGACCGGGGACGGGATCATCGATCTGTCGGCCAGGATCGGCGACACCTTTGCGGACCTCAAGGCCCTGCTGACAGGCGACGGACTCGCCGCGGCGGCCAAGGCGGCCGAAGGGCAAAGCGCGGATGTCGGCCTCGATGCCGTCACCTATCGCCCGGTGATCGACAATCCGGACAAGGTGGTCTGCGTCGGCCTCAACTACAAGGCCCATCGGGAAGAGACCGGCCGGGCACCGACCGACAACCCGGCCCTGTTCATCCGCTTCGCCGACACCCAATGCGGCCACAACCAGCCGATGATCAAGCCCGCGGCCTCCGACAGCTTCGATTTCGAAGGCGAGCTCGCCGTGATCATCGGCAAAAACGGCCGCCACGTGAAGGCGGCGGATTGGGAATCGATCGTCGCCGGATACGCGATCTATAACGACGGCTCCGTGCGCGACTGGCAGAACCACACCATCCAATGGACGGCGGGGAAGAATTTTCCCGCCACCGGCGCCTTCGGGCCCTGGATG
>JAHEKA010000240.1 GCA_024638585.1 Rhodospirillales bacterium | reverse complement strand
CAAATACGAAAAAGTTGCGTAACCGCCTCTCGCCGATCCTCTGCGGCCGGGTGCTTGAATTCGCTTTAGGTCAATAGCGGACATCGGCTCACCAAGGCCGAACGCCGATCATCGCCCTATCAAGCCGACGTCCGAGGCGCGAATGGAACGCGCAGATGGCTGGGCGCAGGGGCATGACCGCCGAGCCAATCGACCCTGCGAAACCGGCCTCGCTGATCGTCCGGCGGGGATCCTCGCACTCGGCAAATTGCCGGTTGTTTCGCGCGTCAAGCGCTCCCCCGACGGACGCGGACGCCAACTCGCCGCAGCGCGACTGTCCGTGACAAATTCGATTGATGGAATGGAGAAAAAGTGGAGCGGGCGATGAGATTCGAACTCACGACTTCAACCTTGGCAAGGTTGCGCTCTACCCCTGAGCTACGCCCGCGCACTTTCAGAACACCCCTGGGGCCGAACGCCCCGCATGGGGCCCCGAGCGCTCCTGCACCAGAGCCAGGCCCCCGGAAGGCCCGCGATCATAATAAAAGCTGCACGGTTTGCAAGACCTTAACAATGCCGGGGCGCAACCGTTCGGCGCCCTGGCGGGCAAAGGATCGAGGGAATCGCTTGATCGCGGCTTTTGCCCGGCCACCAAAGCCGTTTCGCGCCGCGGACTGCCCGTTTTGCCGCGCTTCCCATTGACGGGGCCTGCGAAGCCCCCCATTTTAGGATAAACCTGGGTCAGGCTGAGCCCCTGCGGGCGCCGCAAGAGCGTGTTCGGCCGGTCCCTAGAGCCAAGGCCCGGCAGAGACAACCGAGAAAAGAAAGAAAGACAGCGTAATGGACAACATCCCTGGTGCCGACGGCGCCGCCGCACCCCAAGCCGGCCCCGCTCCTTTGATCCAGGACGTGGACACCGCTGGTTTCATGGCCGAGGTGATCGAGGCCAGCCAAACGGTGCCCGTCATCGTCGACTTCTGGGCCGAGTGGTGTGGGCCCTGCAAGCAGCTCGGACCCGTTTTGGAAAAGCTGGTGACCGAAGCCGGCGGCAAGGTGCGCCTCGCCAAGGTCAATATCGACCAGAATCAGCAACTGGCCCAGCAGCTTCGCGTGCAGTCGATCCCCATGGTCTATGCCTTCTTCGGCGGCCGGCCGCTCGACGGCTTCCAGGGTGCCGTGCCGGAAAGCGAGGTCAAGGCGTTCATCGACCGGGTGATCGAGGCGGCAGGCTCCATGGGCGGGGGCGTCGATGCCGAAGGCACCCCCGTGGCGCAACTGATCGCCGACGCCAAGGCGGCGCTCGCCAAGGACGATCACGGTACCGCCATGCAGAAATTCGCCAAGGTGCTGGAAGCCGAGGAACAGAATGTCGCGGCGCTGGCCGGGCTGGCCAAATGCTACCTCGCCTCCGGGGAGGCCGAGGCGGCCCAGAATCTGATCGACAGCGTGCCCGAGGAGAAACGCGATGACGCCGATGTCGCCGCGGTGCGCAGCGCGCTCGATCTTGCCGCCGAGACGGAAGCAGCCGCGGGCGACGCGGCGGCGGCGGCGGAACTGGCGGCCAAGGTCGAGGCCAATCCCGCGGACCACGAGGCGCGTTTCGATCTCGCCATCGCCCTGTTCGCCGGCGGCGACAAACAGGGGGCGGTGGATGCGCTGCTGGAGATCGTACGGCGCAACGCCGGCTGGAATGAGGGCGCCGCCCGCAAGCAGCTGATCAAGATGTTCGAAGCCTGGGGCCCTGAAGATCCCCTGACCGTGGAAGGGCGAGAGCGCCTGTCCACCGTCCTATTTTCATGAGGCCTCCGTGAGCCCGAGCCCCTTCGACCCGACCTACGAGGACCTTCCCGACGTCCTGCCGATCTTCCCTCTCGCCGGAGTCCTCCTGCTGCCGGGCGGGACCCTGCCGCTCAATATTTTTGAGCCGCGTTACCTGGCCATGACCGCCGATGCGCTCAAGACCGACGCCAGATTGATCGGCATGATCCAGCCGACCGGCACCGACGATGCGGACAGCATTGAGGAAGCCGGGCGCGCCGGGCCCGAGGTCTACCCCACCGGCTGCGCCGGGCGCCTGGTGAGCTTTGCCGAGACAGGGGATGGCCGATACCTGATCAACCTGTCCGGTGTCTCCCGGTTCCGCATTCGCGAGGAACTGGCCCCGGTCAAGGGATATCGCCGGGTGCGCCCGGACTTCACCGCGTTCGAGGGCGATCTTGATCCCCAGCCCGATGCGGGCATCGACCGGGACCAACTGACGAACGCGTTGAAGCGCTATTTCCAGGCTCAGAATATTGAGCCCAACTGGCAGGCCATCGAAAAGATGGACGACCGGGACTTGGTGACCTTCCTGGCCATGGGCTGCCCCTTCGACGCGTCGGAAAAACAGGCGCTCTTGGAAGCCGACGGCCCGGGCGAATGCAGCCAGGTCCTCCTCACCCTTCTGGAAATGGCCGGCGGCGGCGAAGGCCGCGGTGAAGGCACGCGCCACTAAGCGAGGCACCCCGATGAGCCAAGACGAAAGCCCCCGCATCGACCCGAAGCTTCTTGAGATCCTGGTCTGCCCCCTGACCAAGGGACCGCTGCGTTACGACGCCGAGGCCCAGGAGCTGATCTCCGAACAGGCGGGGTTGGCCTACCCGATCCGCGACGGCATCCCCATCATGCTGGCCGACGAGGCGCGGACCATCAGCGACGACGCCTGATCCTGGGCCCGAGCCACCCCCAGGACATGCCGCCATCACCCACTCCTCCTCCGGCCGTGATCGAGGCCCGGCTCGACCGGGCCGCCCGACAATTGCACCTCGCCTTCGAGGATGGCACCCATCACAGTTTCGACGCCGAGTTTCTGCGGGTACTGTCGCCGTCTGCCGAAGTCCAGGGCCATGGCCCAGGGCAGGCGGTGACGGTTCCCGGTAAGCGCCAGGTCGGCATCACGGCGTTGGAGGTGGTGGGGAACTACGCGCTCCGCATCATTTTCGACGACGGCCATGATACCGGCATCTATTCCTGGGCTTATTTCCAGGAACTGGGCGCCGAACGCGACACCAAATGGCAGCGCTACATTAATGCCCTCAAGCTTGAAGGGCTGAGCCGCGACCCCTAGAGCGCTTCGCCGCGGACCAGGCGCGGCAGGTCGCCGGCCAGACCCATGGCCTCACGCATGAACAGGCGCCGGGCGGGACCGAAGCGGTTGACGGCAGCCAACCCCAAGCCGCGGACCAGGCGCAGCGGCGACAGAGAGTTGGAAAACACCCGATTAATGACGTCAGTGGCGGCGGCCAGGGCGACGTTGTCGAAACGCCGCCAGCGCTGATAATCCTCGAGCACCGTGGACATGCCGAAATCGAGGCCGAGCCGCCGCGCGTCCACCACGACCTCAGCCAAGGCGGCGGCGTCGCGGATGCCGAGGTTAAGCCCCTGGCCGGCAATCGGGTGGATGCCGTGGGCGGCATCGCCGATCAGGGCGAGGCGAGGCGCGATATAGCTCTCGGCCAGGTTGAGCCCAAGGGGATAGGACCAGCGCGGGCCGGTCGCCCGGACGCCGCCCAGATGATCGCCGAACCGTGCCGTCATCTCGGCATTGAAATCCGCATCATTCAGATCGAGGTAGGCCGGCACCAGGTCGGCGCGTTCGGTCCAGACAATGGAGGACCTGTGGCCGCCGTCTTCGTCATCGGTCATCGGCAGGATGGCGAAAGGTCCCGGGCCCAGGAAGCGCTCCTCGGCGGTGCCCTCGTGAGGCCGGTCGTGCAGCACGGTGGTGACGATGGCGCCCTGGCCGTAGTGCCAGTTCGTCTGATTGATGCCGGCGCTTTCCCGCACCCGCGATCCCCGGCCGTCGGCTCCCACCACCAGGAGCGCATGCACCTCCCCCCCGTCGTCGAGGCTCAGGACCGCGGCGGCGCCATCCCGGTCGATCGCATCAACCGCCCGAGGTGCCATCAAACAGATCCGGGGCGCGTTCGCGACCGCATCAAGCAGTGCCGTTCGAATGTCACGGTTTTCGACGATATACCCCATGGGACCGCCGCGAAGCTCGTTGTGGTCGAAATGGAGGACGAAGGGCTGATCCCCATCGGTCACGCGGATGTCGAGGATGGGCTCCGCGTCTGGAGCCATCGCGTCCCAGGCGCCAAGTGCTTGCCAAACCTGGCGCGAGCCCGCGGAAATCGCCGAAACCCGCCCGTCGAACGCCGGAGCGGCCCAATTGCCAGGATCGTCGCGCTCGATCACCGCGACCTCCAACCCGGCCGAATCCAAGGCGAGCGCCAATGTCGCCCCCGCCATCCCGCCGCCGATGATCGCGACATCGCAGCGGACCGGTTCACCTGATCGCGCGTCCTCGTTCATGACTTCAGTTTCCTTCAGGGCCCGGGGCGGCGTAAAGCCTGTTTAATAGTCTAATAATTATGCAGTGATCTATCTCTGCC
The DNA here is from genome assembly GCA_024638585.1 of Rhodospirillales bacterium. Taxonomy (GTDB): domain Bacteria; phylum Pseudomonadota; class Alphaproteobacteria; order SMXQ01; family SMXQ01; genus SMXQ01. The sequence goes on along the minus strand of JAHEKA010000240.1, from coordinate 411 downwards.
TAATAATTATTCAATATTTGGGCGTGTGCGGCGAGGTTGGCCCTCCCCTGCATGGGGAAAACCGCGTCAAGCTATTGAAAATAAATGTCTTTGTGCAAAACGGCACGGCACTTGAACTTGCAGCGGGGTCCTCCCGGGGCAAGGCAACCAGCGAAGGGGTACCAGAGATGAAAATGATTATGGCCATTATCAAGCCCTTCATGCTCGATCCGGTCCGCGACGCCCTCTCCGAAGCGGGGATCCAGGGCATGACCGTGAGCGAAGTCAAAGGGTTCGGCCGCCAGAAGGGCCATACCGAGATTTACAGGGGCGCGGAGTACGCCATCGACTTCCTTCCCAAGATGAAGATCGAGGTCGCCGTCGCCGACGATATCGCCGACCGGGTGGTGGAAGCCATCCAGAAAGCAGCCG
>JAHEKA010000239.1 GCA_024638585.1 Rhodospirillales bacterium | reverse complement strand
GGGACAGGAATTCCACCGGACTGCGGCAATGATCGAGGCAGGCGTGCTTCAAAGGCGTCAGTTGATAGATCCCGGCCAGCAACAAGATCACCACGGACAACACCGGAGAGGTGCTTTCCATCATGGGCGACAGCAAGGCGAGAGTACCCAAGCCCCATTGCAGGACCGTCGCCGCGATGGAGAATCCCAGCCAGACAAGCAAATATCCCAGGACAAACAACGCGATGCGGCGCCCGGGCGCGTCAAAGGCCAGCCTGCGGCGCTGGAGGCGCGCGAACAGCAGGATCATCGGCGCCGCGCTCGGCACCATCATGCCGATCATCATCACCCACCACATCAGACCCATGAGTGAGAAGGTCGCGGCGGTCCAGGGCTGAGGACTCATCATCACGGCATGGGCCATGGCGCCCACGGTCCCGGTCCCGTCACCCTTGGGCGTATCCAACCCCATCAGGCCCATCTCACCCCTGGCCATATCGAGTGCCAGGGCGATCAAATAGGCCCAGGCCAGCGCCGTCACCAGCGCCAGGCTGACGGCGACCGTGTTCCGATCCCGGCTCAAAATCCGCTCCAGCGTGTCGGACAACAAGGCCATGGCTTTCCTTCGGGACCGGCCCAGCCTTTTCGGACCGGACGGAAAACGCCCCCGCGATGGCGGGGGCGCTCCGATAGGTTGCGAGATTAAGGGCGCATCACCCCTTGCAGTCGATCTTCTTCGCCTCCGATCCCGGGCCGGGATAGGTGAAGGTGCAGGTCATGCCGACCTTGATGGCCTTACGCTTGGCTTTCTTGCCGTTGATCGTCACCTTGGTGCGCGAACCCGACACCTTAGCCAAGACGTCCTTGCCTTTGAAATTGATCGAGATCCGCCGGCCACCCCGCTTGGTCGCCGTGACCTTGCCGGTGTGCTCGGCCATCTTGATCGTGATCTTCTTGGTCTCGCCCTTGAACTTGATCAGATCCTTGACCTTATCGAGGGTCGGCTTGGGCACGGCGGCCAAGGTCGCGATCATCTGCTGAACTTCCTCGCCGGTGATCGCGCTGACGTCGCGGCGCTGCTTCTTGGCATCGGCAAGGAATTTCGGATCCTTTGCGGTGTCCATGAAAGCCTTGCGCAAGGCCTTGACCCGGTCCATCGGAACCTTGGGACCAACCACATAGGGGCGGCCCATGGCCTTGGCGGTCAGCATCAGCCGCCACCAGGTCTTGGCATCCTCCACCGAGTACTGCGGCAGGACGTGCTTACGGTCGACGAAATCCAATATCATGGGCACGCCCATCTTGGTCATTTCGTCGAGCGGCTTGAGGGAGATCTGCACCAGAGGAATGAAGTTCTCCTTCATCTTCGGCCCGGCCTGGATCTTGAATGACGACCAGGACTGGCTGTAGCCCTCCACCTCGCCGCGCTGCAACGCGAGATGGATTTGCGACGAACCGGGATAGCCCAAGATCAGCTTGAACTTGGCGCCCATCACGTTGTTGAGCAGGGCGGGATAAATCTCCGAATCCGAGGGCCCTGTGGACCCGGCGATCACCGGATGTTTGAAGACATCCTCCAGCTTCTTGACCTTCGCCTTCTTGGTCACGACGATGACGCCCGCCTCGTTGGTAACGCTGCCGAGCCAATGCATCTTGATCGGGTCGAATTTCGGCCCCTTGAAGCCCATGATCTGGTCGAACGGCACCGTGCGCTGGACCGCGCCGATGAAGCTTCCGTCCTGCTTGGCGACATTGCTGATGTAATTGGTTGCCACGATACCGCCGGCGCCCGGCCTATTCTGGACAAGGATCTTGGGATTGCCGGGAATGTTGCGGCCCAGATGGCGGGCCAGGGTCCGGGCATAGGTGTCATAGCCGCCGCCCGAGGTGGACCCGACGACGATCGTCATCCGTACTTTTTTGTAAAAGTCGGAAATCGCATCCGCCTGGACGGCGCTGGCGCCCATGGTCAGGCCAACGATTCCTGCCAGGCTGGATACTCCAAGTGCTGTCAAAGATTTCATTGCGAAATCTCCCCGTTAGAGAGTGAAAACTTTTTTGTTCTTCAGATAATTCCAGCCGAAGGATAGCATCACTCGAACGGCGATCAACCTTTCCCGTAGGGCCCGCGGCAGCGCGCGGCGCGGCCGTTAGGCCTTGGCCCCGGGTTTTCCGTGGCAGCGCTTGTACAAAAGGCCGCTATTGCAATAACACAAGCCGCCCGAAGGGCCCACCAGGGCCCAGGAAAACATGCGCTCGTCCTCGTCGGACAAGGCGAACAACCGGTCTTCGTCGAGGTCGATGGGGCGTTGCTTTGGGTAGTTGATGGCATCGCGGAACCAGGGCCGGGCATAGACGTTATAGGCAAGCAGCCGGACCTGGTCCGACGTGTTGGCGACCCCGCAATGCAACACCCGATAGTCCCACAGGTAACACGACCCGAGATCCGCCTCGAAATCGGCGCCGGGCCCCAGTCCGGGAGTGTCTCTGTTGACCATGGCAAGATGCGTCCCCGGCCAGAAACGGGTGTTTCCGGTTTGCCGGGTGATCGGCACCAGAGGGATGCCCATGGAAATGGCGTAGGGCGGACCATTGGCGATAAACGTCTCGACACCGGGAAAGAAGAAGCCCGGATCGTAGATGTTCATGTAATCCCGATGGCAGGGTTGTTCCTTGGAGCCCGGCTGGGCAACCACGCATCCAAGGCCCGCCACGATCAGCTTCGCGGTCAGCAGGAACTGGAGAATGGGAAATACCTTGTGCGGCGCATAGTAGTCCCGCTCAGCGAACATGCCCTCCAATCCGAGCGTCACCATGATGCGCTTGTCACCGACGGCATTGGCGTCCTCGAAAACCCGATCATCGAGGTAAGCTGCGTAATCGGCGGTAAACGCGTCGCGCAGCGCGCGGATGTAATCCGGATCGAACGCGTTTTCGATCAACAGGCACCCGTGTTCCAGGAAGAGCTTGATGGCGGCCTGAAGCTGCGGGGAATCACGCACCTCCTCCCCCGGCGCGATGGGCGCGGCGTCAATGGTCGGCATGGCAGCCACAACGGGATTGGCAACGCTCATCGGTTTTCGGTCCTCTCGGGTCGCAATAGGCTCCACCGCTCCGGGGGGCAGCCGTGAGATGACAATCCTATCCGAACAGATAAACAGCGAGAAGTGCCAGGCTGCATGCGGTCGCCAGTGGCGGACACCAGCGCGGCACGCGAATCGCCACGCTGCCGTCCGTCCCCTCCCTTTGAAGCTTCACGAGCGCCAGGTTCACCAAGGTGAAAACGAACAGGTTGACCGCACTGGTGAGCGTCACCAGCCCGATAAACTCGATTCCTGCGGTGAAGATCAGGACGATGGCACCGATCAGAAAAGTGGGACGCAACGGTGTGCGTGTCACCGGATTGACGAAAGCGAGACCCCGGGGCAACCAGCCGCGGCGGGCCATGCCATAGAGGATCCGAGCAAGCATCACCAGTGTGATCAGGATGCCGTTGGGCACCGCGATCAAGGCGATCACGGACAATGTGCCGGCCGGCACCCAGGAGGCGGCCTGAGCAATCAGTTCCAAGGGCGCACGGGATCCGGCAAGGCGCTCTATGGGCACGGCGGTGACCGCCACCAGGGCCACGGCGCCATAGATAAGGGTGGTGAGCACGATGGTGGCGATGATCGCCCGGGGCAGGGTCCGCTCTGCCGCGTGGGTCTCCTCGGCCATGTTGACGATGTCCTCGAACCCCAGAAACGCAAAAAACGCGAGAAAAGCGCCGGAACCGATCCCGGCCCAGGCGGCGGCATTCGGCACCATCTCGGGCCAGATTTCGGGCAGGCGCGCCAGGCTGGGCGTGCCTGCGGCAATGACGATCACCAGGCCGACGATCTCGATCAGGGTCAGCAAGGCAGCAAACCGGACGGAATGCGCGACACCGAGACAGGCGATCAGGGTAAACCCCGCGACCAGGGCCAGGGCCGTGGGCAGTTCGGGCAGGTCGGCGAAGCGCTGGATATAGCCGACCGCTCCCCGGGCCAGGCTGGCGGCCAGAAATACGCCCACCAATACCACGAGGCCACCCACCAGGCGCGACAAGGCGTCGGAACCAAATGCCTCCTTGACGTAGACCGCTGCGCCCGCCGCCTCGGGGAAACGAGCGGACAATTCGGCATAGGACAGTCCTGTCAGGCCGGCCAAGACGCCCGCCAACAGGAATGCCATCGGCGCCCCGTATCCCGCGGCATCGGCAACGGCCCCCACAAGGACGTAGATTCCCGCTCCGATGATGCTGCCGAGACCATAGAGAACCAACAGCCACAGCCCCAGCGCCCGGCGCAGGGTCGCACCGCCCGCCGGTGGCGGCGCTTCCCGTAATTCGCCGTTTGTGTCCCGCTCTGGCACTCTGGACCCCCGCATCGTGGCACTTCGATCGATCTCCGCGACACGCTAGATAGCATGGGCGTGACACGGGGACCGGGACTTTTTCCACGGCTCCGATTCCCCTTTATCGCGGGCCGGGGGTTCCGTATAACGGCGGGGCATTAGGGGATTTCATGGATACGACGCAACAACTCGACCTGCTCTCTGGTTTGGTCGCGGCAGCACGGCAATGCGGAGCCGACGCCGCGGATGCGGTCTTGTTCGAATCGGCGGCACTCACCCACAGCCAGCGCCTCGGCAAGACCGAGGGGATCGAACGGGCGGAATCGGCGGATCTCGGCCTTAGGGTCCTTATCGGCAAACGCCAGGCAGTGGCCTCTTCCACCGATCTCGGGGCCGATGCCCTCGAACGCCTGGCCGGCCAAGCCGTCGACATGGCGGCAAGCGCCCCTGAAGATCCCTGGTGCGGATTGGCCGAGG
>JAHEKA010000238.1 GCA_024638585.1 Rhodospirillales bacterium | reverse complement strand
TCCCGTGGGCCGGGACGAAGGCGGGCGGGAGATGTGGTTCACGCCGCATCTCAATCGTGCCATCCCGTTTCCCGGCGCCGTCACGACGAACGATGCGGCCAATGCGGTGCTGCGCGCGGCCGGCATGGAAGAGGCGTTCTAAGGCGGCTTTGCATCGGCCTAGCGCTTCCGGACCTTGCCGCCCTATAGACTCACTCCGCCGCGGCGGCTGCGCTCGTGCCGATTTTCTCGTTCAGGAAGACAAGTGCGCGCGACCAGGAATCCTTGGCCGACGCCTCGACATAATGCTTTGGGTTGTCAGGATCCATGAAACCATGGCCGGTATCATCGTAGCGATGGAACTCGTGCCACACGCCGGCTTTGGTGAGAGCCGCGTCGAACTTGTCGACATCTTCCATCGAGGGGTTCTTGTCTTCCCTGCCGAAGAATCCCATCACCGGACAGGCGATATCTCCCAAACGCTCGAACGGGCTCGGCCCGTCCGCGCCTTGGGCCTGCATCATTCCGCCGCCATACCAGACACAGGCCGCCTTGTAATGTTCGTCACAGGCGGCGCCCAGGAAGGTCGTGCGCCCGCCCATGCAATGACCGAGGATGGCGATGCGGTCGCCGTCCATCTCCGGCAGGCATTCGAGATACCCCCGAGCCACGGCCAGGTCCAGCGCCAGACGGGTATCCCACAGGAATTCCTTGCGGTTGTCGATCGACTCTCCAGGGGGGATCCAATGGAAATGATCCGGCGCGATGGCGCAATACCCCTGGCGGGCCAGCTCGTCTACCAGCCAGGTGGTAAAATTATCAATTCCACCCCTGTGGAAGGTCACGACCACGCCGCCGAAGGGCCCATCGCCGTCCGGCTTTGCGAAGATGGAATCGACCTTTTGGCCATCGATTTCCAGGGTGACCGTGTCTGCCATGGCTGTTCCTCCCTTGGTGATCCGCGCGCGCGGGCGGTGGGCGGTATCTTACGGGATCGGCACCCAATCGTGAACCGTTTCGCCCAGGCGCGCGCGGAACGTGGCGGGCGTTAGCGGTGCGCGGCGCAGGAAATGGGAATAAAAAAAGCGGGCCATAAAGGCCCGCCCCCAAGTTTCGGGTTTACCCCGTTTTTATGGCTGTGACTACCAGCCCAGCAGTGCCTCGGCATTCTTTTGCAGGATCAATTCCTTCTGCTTGGCCGTCAGGTCCGTGCGGGCGTTGATGTCAGGGATGGTGGCCGGGTATTCCGAATCGAAATGTGGATAGTCGGACGCGAACAGGATGCGGTCCTCGCCCATTTCCTCCATCGCCAGGCCGATGTGTTTCTCATCGGATTCGCAGGTGTAATAGCAGTTCTTCTTCATGTAGTAGCCCGGCGTATGCTCGATCTGGGTCATGCCGTGGGAGCGAAAGATCTCGCCGTCGGTGAACTTGTGGTCGTCGTCCATCCGGTGCATCCAGTAGAGCGGCCATTCGGCGGAGCATTCGAAGAACACGACCTTCAGGTTCGGATGGCGGTCGAATACGCCGCCCAGGATCATGCCGATCAGCACCATACAGCTGTTGAACGGCCGGCCCAGCGCATGGATTTGGGGAAACCGGGTGAACAGGCTTTGGCTCGGACCACGGGAGTTGGGGTGGGCAAGCAGCGGCACGTCCAGTTCCTCGACCTTGGCGAAGAACGGATCGAACACCGGATCGTCGATCGTTTTGAGGTCATGGGTGAAACACGCAATGTGGAGTGCTTCCATGCCCAAGGTCTTGACGCAGTGTTCGGCCTCCGCCGGCATGGCTTCGGGATGGCCGGCGGGCACGATACCGATGGGGAACAGGTTGTCGTAGTCCTTGGTCAGATTGTAGACCCAGGTGTTGTAGGCACGCGCACAGGCGGCACCCAACGGCCCCGGCGCCGTCGCCGGAATGGTGATGCCGGTGGGGAAGATGAACTGCTTGTCGATCTGGGCCCGGGCATTGTGCTGTAGACGGGTGGCCATGTCGTAGCCGCCAACCTGGCGCGCTGCCATTTCACCGTCCATGTAGTTTTCGTCCGGGTGATAGACCCAGTCGTGGTTGTAGGACTTCTCCTCCTTGGCGGTCCAAGGGAAGAAGGAATAATCGTACTTGTTGTCGATGGGATACTTGCCCTCGGAAACCTTCTTCGGCGTCTTGTCCGCAAACTCGCCTTCGAGCTTGTAAACCTCATCCATGAAATATTCTTCCCGTAGATGGGAATCGAGATCGATCGTCGTCACCATGGGTTCGTGGCCTCCGTTGCGGCGGCATGCACAGCCCGCGCTTCCTGGTCCGAAAGCCCGCGCGCGGCGAATACATGCAACCTGAATAAATCAAAGCGCTCCGGCGCATTTGCCGGAAAGCGGTCCGATGGTACGCCAATCCGGTGCGCCAATCCATCGGTCGAAAATAAAATGACTGTTTCCAATTTGGAAATAATCTGATTACAAGATTCTCCGATGAGGATTGCGGTCGTCGGGAAAGGGGAAGGCGATGGATACACTCAAGGCGATGGAAATATACGTTCACGTCGGTGGAGCGCTGAGCTACGCGGCCGCGGCGGAAAGGCTTGGCGTTTCACGCGCCAACGTCACCAAATACGTAATGCAGCTCGAACAGCACCTGGGCGCGCGGCTGCTGAACCGTACGACAAGGCGGGTCAGCCTGACTGAGGTAGGAGAGGACTATTACAAGTTCTGCCGCCAGATGTTGGGCGAAATCCAGGACAAGGAAGCGGCGATCGCCGGCCAGCATGCCGAGGCCAAGGGCGTCATCAAGGTGATGGTGCCAAAATCTTTCGGCAGCCTGTACATGGGGCGCATGACCGCTGAGTTTCATCGATCCTATCCCGATATTCACCTGTCGCTCTTCATGGCCGATGTCTCGCTCAGCACCATCGACCTGGTCGAAAACGGCTTCGACCTCGCGATCCGGCTGACCGGGCAAGCGGACTCGAGCCTGGTGGCTCGCACGATCTGTTCGACTCGCTGGATCCTGTGCGCATCGCCCGCATTTCTGAAGGCAGTGGGCCGGCCACGCAGAATCCGCGAAATCGAGAGCTTGCCCTGCCTGATCCATTCCCGCTCTACGGCGATGCCGGCCTCCGCCGTGTGGCGATTCGAGGGCCCCAGGCGGACCGAGACCCTAAAGGTCACAGGCCCGGTGACCGTTAACAGCGTCATGGCGCTGCGGTCGGCGGCTTTGGACGGTTTGGGTTTGGCCATGTTGCCGACTTATTGCATCGGCTCAGATCTCGCCGCCAAGTCCCTCGTTGAGGTCCTGCCTTCCTACAGAGGGCCCGAGGAACAGATCTCGGTGCTTTATCCGCACCGCAGGTTCCTGCCCGCCAAGTCCCGCCTGTTCATCGATTTCATGGCCGACAGGTTCCGCAGGCCACCTTGGGACAAGGGCCGAATGAGCGGAAAATAAGACACCGCCCCCTCCCCGGTTTCGGGGAAAGGGCGGTGGGATAGAGGCGCCGGGGGCCTGAGCCCCCGACTTCTCAATTGGCTTACTTGCAGTCCATCGTGTGCACGACAGAACCGCTGGCGACCAGGCGCATGGAGCAGTTCATGCCCTTCTTGAGCGCCTTGCGCTTTGCCTTCTTGCCGGCGACCTTGATCTTGGTGCGGCGGCTGACGCGGCCCTTGACCTGGCTCTTACCGGCGAGGGTGAGTTTCGAGCCCTTCTTGTTGATCTTGGAGATCACACCGGAAACCTTGATCAGCTTGACCTTGACCGCCTTACCCACGCCCGAGCCATAGGCCTGGCGCGCCAACCCGACATCGATCTCCGGGAACGCATAGATGCGGTCCAACAGCTTGTGGATCTCCACGCCGGTCACCGGCGCAACGGGGAGCCGGCGCCGCTTGGTGTCCTTCAGGAAGGCCGGGTCCTTCATGGTGGCATCATAGGCAGCGCGGAAGATATTCACCGTCTTTGGATCGACGCCCGGAGGCATCGCGGCGGGCCAGCCGATGGTGGTCGGTGCGAAGATGATCTCCATGGCCCTGCGGTCGGCATCGGACTTGGCGTAATCAAGCGCCATGGGCACGCCGGGCAGATCCGGAGCGGGCTTCAGGCCCATCTGCACGAACACGCGCATCTTCTTGTCGCGCAAGAGGTCGGCTGCGCGGCTCTTGATCGAGGACCAAGACCAGCCCAAACGGCCGAGCACTTCGCCGCGCTCCAGAGCGAGAGAGATGTCCGATCCGCTCTTGTAGCCGTAAACGATTTGGAACTTGGTACCGATGAAGTGGTTGAGCACTCGCGGGAAGGCGCCGGTGTCCGAGCCGATCCCGGAGGACCCGATGATCAACGGTGTTTCCATCGTGTCCTTGAGCGTCTTATGTTTCGCGGTATGCCAGATGATGCCGGTGGACACCTCGCGGGTCGTGCTGCCCAGCCAGTTGAGCTTGCGCGCATCATAATTGGCCGCCTTGACGCCCAGCAGCGGCTGAATCGTCACCGAACGTTGCAACATCGCCATGGCGGTGCCGTCCTTCGGGGCAACGTGATAAAGATATTTGGTCGCCCGCAACCCGCTCGCACCCGGCATGTTCTTGGGCAGGACCTTGGGCTTGCTGGGAAGATGGGTGCCGATATGACGGGCGATGATCCGGGCATAGGCATCATAGGTGCCCCCAGCCCCGGAACTGATAAACAAGGATACCTTTTTGACTTTGAGGAGTTCCTCAAGGGTCTTAGCATCGGCGCTCGTGCCAAGGGTAGAGACCACGGCAACAGCCGCGCCGGCTGCAAGAAGAGTTCGGCAAATCGCATTCATATTAAGCCTCCCATGGCTTTTTAGCTGTATTGGCCGGAACTTTCGAACGGGCCTTATTGGGCTAAGGGCCCC
>JAHEKA010000237.1 GCA_024638585.1 Rhodospirillales bacterium | reverse complement strand
AATGCCTGGGCGCCACCGGCGGCTTCATCTTCACCCTGTTCGCCTTGGAGATCGGCGTGATCGCGCTTTCAGGCATCGCCCTCGGGCTCGCCATCGGCGCCGGGCTGACGGCCCTGGCGGCGCCGGAGATCTCCGCCGTCCTGCCGGTCATCCCCCGGGCCACGATCTACCCCGCACCGCTTCTGGTGGCCGCCGCCTACGGCGCCGCCGTGGCGGTGCTGTTCAGCCTGTGGCCGCTGGCCCGGGCGCGCGAGGTGACCGCGGCGGAGCTGTTCCGCGGTATCGTCGCCAGAACCCGCGTGCGGGCGCCGCTCGGGATCGTATTGGGGCTGGCCTGTGCGCTTGCCGCCATCGCCGGTTTGGCGCTTGTCACCGCCGTCCGGCCCGATTTCGCGCTTTGGTTCCTGTTGGGCGCGGCCATCGCCTTTCCGCTCTATTACCTGCTGGGCCGCCTGGTCGCGCGCCTCGCCGCCGGGGCGGCCCGGAGCCTTGCCGCCGGGTCCCGGCGCTATCCGCGCCTTGCCCTGGCGCTCGCCAATATCCACCGGCCGGGCGCGCCGGCGCGCTCGATCATCCTGGCCTTCGGCGTCGGGTTGACGGTGTTCGTCGCCATTGTTCAGGTGGAGGGCAACCTGCGCCGCCAGGTCGCCGAGCGTATCCCCGCCAATGCGCCGGCCTTCTTCTTTATCGACATCCAGCCCGATCAGGTGGCCGGGTTCGAGAATGCCATCAAGGGCGTGGCCGGGGCGGGCGACCTCAAACGGATGCCCAGCATGCGCGGGCGCATCGTCAAGGTGGCGGGGGAGCCGGTGGCCAACGTCAATGTCGGGCGCGGCGCGCGCTGGGCGGTTCGCGGCGATCGCGGGCTGACCTATTCCCGGACCCCGCCGGAAGGGACCGAGATCGTCTCCGGCCAATGGTGGCCCGCCGATTATGCGGGCCCGCCGCTGATCTCCCTCGATGTGCGGATCGCCCGGGGGCTGGGGATGGAGATTGGCGACAGCCTGACCCTCAACGTGCTGGGCCGCGAGGTGACTGGACGCCTCGCCAACACCAGGCGCATCACCTGGTCGACCATCGGGCTCAACTTCACCATCATCTTTTCGCCGGGCGCCTTGGAAGAAGCGCCCCAGACCTACATCGCCACGGTAGGGGCACCGCCCCGGGCCGAACCGGCGATCGTACGCGCGGTCACCGACCGCTTCGACAACATCACCGCGATCAGCGTGCGCGAGGCGCTCGCCACCATCGTCGAAGCGCTCGACAACATCGCCGCCGCCGCCCGCGCCACCGCGGCCCTGGCCCTGATCGCCGGCGTCCTGGTCCTGGCCGGCGCCGTCGCCGCCGGGCTCAAGGAGCGCACCCGGGACGCCGTCATCCTGAAAGTGACCGGCGCCCGGCGCCGGGACCTTGCCATCGCCTATATGATCGAATACGGGCTGGCGGGGCTGGCCGCCGGGCTGACCGCGGCGGTGGTCGGCTCGATCGCCGGATACCTGATCCTGACCCAGATCATGGATGCAAACTGGGTCTTCCTGCCCGGCCCCGCTTTGGTTACTCTTGTGGTCTCTGTTTCGGGCGTGATTGCGCTCGGCTTCGCCGGCACCTGGCGGGCGCTGGCCCAGAAGCCCGCCCCGGTTCTGAGGAGACTCTGACATGGTCGCCGAATTCGAAGATCCCGCTCTGGCGCCCGTGCATGCGCGCAAGATCGGCCGGCCCCAGTTCGTACACTGGGGGCTGATCACCGCTGCCGTCGGGGCGCTTTCGTCCAATCTGAACACGATCCTGGCCGCCCTGGGCGCGCCGGCGGTGCCGGTGGGCCTGACCCAGCCTGCGCCGGCCGATGATCAGGCGTTCGCGCTGTATTTCCTGGCCAACGCCGCGCCGCCCTTCCTGGTCGTCGGTGCCGGACTGGCGCTGGCGGCGACGACGGAGGTCCACCGCGCCCTGAAAACCCTCCAGGAGGTGGATTCGGGGCAGATTCTGGGGGTTTGGGTGACTTGGGCGCTTCTCGGGCTGGCTTTATTAGGCATCATTTCTCCTGCCGGAACCCCTTGAAAATTCGAAATTTAATGACATATTGTTGCCCAACTGAGACGTTAATAACGGTTCTCACCTGGGTTTCACTCTAAGCGAGGAAAATACTCATGCTTGGTCCTGACAGACGCACGATGACCCGCAGCGAAGCGGAAGCCGCCCAGATCGATGTCGGCCTCCGCCAGCACATGCTAAGGGTCTACAATTACATGGCTTCCGGCGTGGCCCTGACCGGCATCGTCGCCATGGTGGTGGCCAGCACACCGGCCCTGCGGGACGCCATTTTCGGTACGCCGCTGGCATGGGTAGTGATGCTTTCGCCGTTGGCCTTCATCTTGGTCCTCAGCTTCGGCATCCACCGCCTGTCGCTGTTCGCGAGCCAGGCCCTGTTCTGGGCTTTCGCGGCCGTCATGGGGCTGTCGCTTGCCAGCATCTTTCTGATCTACACGGGCGAATCCATCGCCCGGGTGTTCTTCATCACCGCTGCCTCTTTCGGCGCGCTGAGCCTGTGGGGCTACACCACGAAGCGCGACATCTCGGGCTGGGGATCGTTCCTGTTCATCGGCCTGGTGGGCATCATCATCGCCGGCCTGGTGAATATCTTCCTGCAGAGCTCCGCCCTGCAGTTCGCGGTTTCGGTGATCGGCGTGCTGGTATTCGCCGGGCTGACCGCCTACGACACCCAGAACATCAAGAACGAGTATTCCGAGCTGCACGATCATGAAACCAGCGGCAAGCTGGCGGTCATGGGCGCGCTCAGGCTCTATCTCGACTTCATCAACCTGATGATGATTCTGCTCCACCTGCTCGGCGATCGCCGCTAGGGTCAGCCCTCGTTGAATAAGGAACGGGCCGGGAAATCCCGGCCCGTTTTCTTTTGCGCATCCGAAAAGGCGCAGGGCTAGCCGGTCAGGCGGGCGAGCTCCTTGGCCAGGGTTTCGGGTCGCGTTCCGCCCTTGAACAGCGCCTTCACCTTGCCGTCCCCCCCCACCAGGTAGAGCAGAGAGGTGTGGTCGACCAGGTAGTCCTCAGCACCCTCTTTGGTCCCGGGCGCCTTGCGGGAATAGACCTTGTATTCCTTGGCCGCGGCCTTCACCTGTTCGGCGCTGCCGGTCAGCCCCACCATGCGGGGATGGAAGGCGGCGACGTAATCCTTGACCACCGCCACCGTGTCCCGCGCGGGGTCGACGGTGATGAAGACCGGCACGACACCCTTGCCCTTGTCGCCCAGGATCTCCATGGCCTGGGCCACGGTCTGAAGCTCGGTCGGGCAGACATCGGGACAGAAGGTGTAGCCGAAATAGATCAAGAGATGGCGGCCGCGGAAGTCCTTGTCCGAGACCGTCTTTCCGGTGTGATCGGTCAGGGTGAACGGCCCGCCGATGTCGGCCGCCGCGGTGATCAGGACCGCGCCCCCCGGGCTCGTCCGGGTCGGCCGGCGCTCCTTGATTACGGCGACGAGCGCCCAGGCCACGACGACGCAGGCGACGATGCCGGAAGCGAAGATGAGGATTTGACGCCGGTTCATCCCTGTCCCTCGTCGATGAGATTTCTGCAGTGGTTGTAGCGGCCCGGTGCGCCACCCGCAACCCGGGATCGGCGGGATCAGCCCGGTCGGGCGCCGCCGTGGACCTCGCCCTGGTGGCGCCATTCGCGCGCCGCGATTGTGAGCACCCGCGCGCTTGCGAACAGGGCCAGTCCCGCCATGATCGCGGCAACGCCAAGATCCGGCCAGTTGCTGCCGGTGGCGAACACACCCGAGGCGGCCGCGACCACCGCCAGGTTGCCGATGGCGTCGTTGCGCGAACACAGCCAGACCGATCGCATGTTGGCATCCCCTTCGCGGAACCGGTAAAGCAGGTATGCGGAGACGACATTGGCCGCCAGCGCCAGAACGCCGACGGAGCCCATCACCACGGCGCTGGGCCGGCCCTCATAGATCAGCGACCACAACGTCGCGCCGATCACCCAGAGCCCGAAGACGCCCATGGCGGCGCCTTTAATGAGCGCCGCCCCGGTGCGCCAGCGCGCGCCCATCCCAAGCACGAACAGTGAAATCGCGTAGTTCGCCGAATCGCCCAGGAAGTCCAGGGCGTCGGCCTGCAGCGAGACCGACTGCGCCCCGATCCCCGCCCCCGCCTCGATCACGAACATGGCGAGATTGATGGCCAGGACCACCCACAGTACGCGCCGGAATCCCGCGAACTGGGCCGGGTCCGGCGCGCAGCACGAATCGACGCGGGAGTCTCCGTGATCGTGACCCGGCAATACCGCCATTCAGCCGAGTCCTTCGTCCGCGGGTTCGGCCACATGGTCGATCATGTCGCCGACCACGGTGCGGATATGGTCGTCCATGGCGGCGTAATAGACGTTCTTGCCTTCACGCCGGGCCGTGAGGATGCGCGCCGCGCGCAGCAGGCGCAGATGATGGCTGACGAGGGACTGCGAAGCCCCGGTGCGCGTCACCAGGTCACCCACCGACACCGGTCCGTCCAGGCATTCGACCAGGATCGCGAGCCGGGTCGGGTCGCCCATCAGACGGAAGGTTTCCGCGATCTCGATGGTCTGGTCCTTGGAGAGTTTCATCGGCAGCCTGCTTTCAACATATGAACACGTTTTCATATATAATTTAAGAAAGCATTTCAAGGCCGCACCGGCGGACCACGGAACCGGGTCCGCCGGGCCCCGCCCCGCTTGACAGCGTCGGCGACCAAAGCCACCATCTGGGGCCCCTAACCCGCCGAAAGAGAGCCCCATGACATTGGTCTTCCGCGATTACGACCTCGCCACCCTGGAGCTGGAATATGCCGGCAGC
>JAHEKA010000236.1 GCA_024638585.1 Rhodospirillales bacterium | reverse complement strand
TCTTCAGTGAACGGGATCGCACTTTGCATCGGCATGGAGACCAAGCGACCGAATCATGGGGCATCTCGGTATCAATATCTAGTAGTTTTCCATCGTATGATATTCACTAAACATGAATACCGAATAATTAGTTAATCGATCCAGTAACGACCCAGAATGAAGTTGTCCGTATCAGAGGCCGCGGCGGAGTCCCTGGCTCGAGGCCGTATTGCGGCGTAGCGAGACCAAAAAGCAAGGGTAAGCCGCCAGCCTTCCTATCGATCGGCGCGGGCCAGCGGTTCCGGGGCGTCGTGAAGTTTGCCTGCACGCCCGCATGTTTCGATGCAACTTACTGGAAAATAGAGAGAAACAGTCAAGTGACTGGGCAATAGATAGGCGTGAAACGGGTATAAATATAGATATTAAATTATAGAGAAAACATACTAATTTGTGTGGTTTTAGACAGAATACATATGTCTTTATGTCTGATTTAAGATTTTCTTTACGTAAACGTCCTAGAAACCGGTCCTGAATCGCTCCCGAAAGGGAAAATAACGTGTTCCCTCGAAGAGGGGGCCTGCCGTGAAAGGACAGAAAAACAATGGATATCGCTTTGAAAGACAATGCCAAGGGTGGAAAGATTGCCGGTTTCTTGGCCCGCTTTCCGTTCTCGGTGCAGATTGCCATTCTGGCATCGTTCGGCATCGTTGGCCTGATTGCCGTTGGCATCTACATCTATGTTTCGACCCAAAACCTCCTGCATTTCGTGGAAGTGGAACAGGAAAAGGCCCATGAACTGGTCTTGATCAAGGATTTCGATGCTGAGTTCTTGGGCGCCCGTTCCGAGGGCAAGGATTACATGATCACCGGCAAGGCCAGTCATCTGGAGAAGCGCAATGCGCTGATGGCCAAAGCCGGCAAGGAGCTTGCCGAGCTCAGCAAGTTGAATCTTACTGCCGCCGAGAAAAGCGACCTCGCGAAAATCAGTGCCGCCTTTGCGCGCTTCGATTCCCAATTCAAGGTGGTTGCCGACCATGTGAGGGCCCAGGGCCTGACCAAGTCCACCATGGCCGAGATCGAGGGACTGAACGGAATCAACGATGAGATCCAGCCCCTGGTCGCTCACATGTCAAAGCTTCTCGAGAAGGAAGCCAAGCAGGCCGCCCACGATGCCGAGGCCGCCGGTCATAGTGCCGAGATCACGACGGCGATCATCGTCTTGTGTATCGTCCTTCTGGTCATGGTCATGACCTTTGTGATGGGGCGGAGCATTTCCCGTCCGCTCGCTCAACTCGCGGATGCTATTTCCTCCCTGACCAAGGGCGAGACGGAGATCGCCATCACCGGCGCCGACCGCAAAGACGAGATCGGCACGTTGTGGCGTGCCGTCGACACCCTGCGCGGCGGCGTCGCCGAGAATTTCCGGATCAAGCAGATGGTCGACAAGATGCCGATCAACGTGATGACCCTGGATAAGAGCGACTTCACGATCAAATATGTCAATGAAACCTCGTTGGGCACACTCAGGCAGATGGAACATCTTCTGCCCTGCAAGGCGGACGAGGTTTTGGGCCAGTGCGTGGACATCTTCCACAAGCATCCTGAGCACCAGCGCAGCCTGCTGGCCAATCCGGATAACCTGCCCCATGAGGCCAATATCAAGCTTGGGGAAGAGACCCTGAAGCTCGAAGTCTCAGCGGTCCGCGACAAGGACGGCGGCTATATCGGGCCGATGGTCTCGTGGGCGGTGATCACCGATCAGGTGCAGATCGCCTCCCGGGTGCGCGAAGTGGTCGATTCGGTTGCCTCTTCTTCCACCGAAATGAAGTCGACGGCCGAAAGCATGTCGTCCACCGCCGAGGAGACCAATGCCCAGGCCTCCGCCGTCGCGGCGGCTTCGGAGCAGGCCACCAACAACGTCCAGACCGTGGCGTCGGCGGCGGAAGAACTGTCCGCTTCCATCAACGAGATCGGAGAGCAGGTGTCCCAGTCGACGATCATCGCTCAGAAGGCCGTGGATGAGACCCAGAAGACCAATGAAACGGTCCAGGGTCTCGCCGAGGCGGCCCAGAAGATCGGTGATGTGGTCAACCTGATCAACGACATTGCCGCCCAGACCAACCTGCTGGCGCTGAACGCCACCATCGAGGCGGCCCGTGCAGGCGATGCCGGCAAGGGCTTCGCGGTGGTGGCGTCGGAGGTCAAGAGCCTGGCCAATCAGACGGCCCAGGCGACCGAGGAGATTGCCGGGCAGATCAATGCCATGCAGTCGGTAACGCAAGATGCCGTGGGTGCCATCGGCGGCATCACCACCACCATCGAGCAGATCAACGAGATCGCCGGCGGCATTTCCGCCGCGGTGGAGGAGCAGGGTGCCGCCACCCAGGAGATCGCCCGGAACGTCCAGGAAGCCTCTCAGGGCACCAAGGACGTCTCGGAGAACATCACCGGCGTGACCCTGGCGGCCCAGGAGACCGGCAAGGCGTCGGAAGACCTCCTGACCGCCTCCGCCGAGCTTGCCCGCCAGGGCAACGATCTGCAGGGCGAGATCGAGAACTTCATGCAGAAGATCGGCGCCTCCTGATCGGGGAGACATGCGCGGGACCGGGCAGACCCGGTCCCGCGGCGTCCCACCAAGCTATATCCTGTCTTTCGGCCGCACCCATCGTGCGGCCGATTTTTTTGTCCGCCCGGAGCCCTCCCGTCTTGACCCGGGCGCAGCATCGGCTACGTTGCAGCCCGTTTTCACAGC
Source organism: Rhodospirillales bacterium (assembly GCA_024638585.1). GTDB lineage: Bacteria > Pseudomonadota > Alphaproteobacteria > SMXQ01 > SMXQ01 > SMXQ01. The sequence continues at coordinate 2,128 of JAHEKA010000236.1, read as the reverse complement.
GCGGCAACACACCATGGCGTCGAACCAATACATTTATGTCATGCGCGGCCTGAACAAGGTCTATCCGGGGCACCGGGAGATCGTCAAAGACGTGACGCTTGCCTTTCTGCCCGGTGCCAAGATCGGCGTGCTGGGGTACAACGGGGCGGGCAAGTCGACCGTGCTCAGGATCATGGCCGGCATCGATACCGAATACACGGGCGAAGCCTGGGCGGCCGAGGGAATCCGCGTCGGTTATCTGCACCAGGAACCTGAGCTCGACCCCGCCAAGGACGTCATGGGCAACGTGCTTGACGGGGTGGGCGATCTCCGCGATCTCCTGCAGCGCTTCGAGACCGTCAGCGCCCGCTTCGCCGAGGAGATGACGGATCAGGAGATGAACGATCTGCTTGCCGAACAAGGTGAGCTTCAGGAGCGGATCGAGGCGGTCGACGGCTGGGAACTGGAGCGCAAGGTCGAGATCGCGATGGATGCCCTGCGCTGCCCGCCGGGGGCGGCGGATGTGAGCAAACTGTCGGGCGGTGAGCGGCGCCGGGTCGCGCTCTGCCGCTTGCTGCTGAGCGAGCCCGACCTCCTGCTGCTTGATGAACCGACCAATCATCTGGACGCGGAATCGGTCGCCTGGCTCGAGCATTACCTCGCCGATTACCCGGGCACGGTGGTGGCGGTCACCCATGACCGGTACTTCTTGGACAATGTCGCGGGCTGGATTCTGGAATTGGACAGAGGCCGGGCTCTGCCGTTTGAAGGTAATTATTCCGCCTGGCTCGAGGCCAAGGAGAAGCGCTTGTCCCAGGAAGAGCGCGAGGCCGCGAGCCGGGCTCGAGCCATCGCACAAGAACTCGAGTGGATTCGCGCGACGCCGGCGGCCAGGCGCACCAAGTCCCAGGCCCGCATCAATGCTTATGAAGAGCTCGTCTCCAAGTCGCAGGATCGGGCCCCAGGCAGCGCCCAAATCATCATCCCGGCCGGGCCCCGGCTGGGCAATGTTGTGGCCGAGGCCGAAGGTCTGACCAAGGGTTATGGCGATCGCCTCTTGATCGATAATCTGGAATTCCGGCTGCCGGCGGGCGGGATCGTCGGCGTCATCGGGCCCAACGGCGCGGGCAAATCGACTCTGATGCGCTTGATTACCGGAGAGGAGACACCGGATTCCGGCACCCTTCGCTTAGGCGAAACGGTGAAGCTCGGCTATGTCGATCAATCCCGCGATGCGCTCGATGCCGACGCCACGGTATGGGAAGAGATTTCCGGCGGCGAGGAAGAGGTGGAACTGGGCAAGAGCAAAATGGCGTCACGCGCCTATGTCGGCGCCTTCAATTTTCGCGGCCCCGATCAGCAAAAGAAGGTGGGGCAGCTTTCCGGCGGGGAGCGCAATCGCGTACACCTCGCGAAGATGCTGAAATCCGGTGCCAATCTTCTGCTGCTCGACGAACCGACCAATGATCTCGACGTCGAAACCTTGCGCGCGCTGGAAGACGCGCTTGTGGAATTCGCCGGCTCGGCGGTGGTGGTGAGCCACGATCGCTGGTTCCTGGACCGGATCGCAACCCATATCCTGGCTTTCGAGGGCGATAGCCATGTCGAATGGTTCCAGGGCAATTACGCGGATTACGAGGCCGACCGCAAGCGCCGGCTTGGCGCCGCCGCCGACCAGCCGCATCGGATCAAATACAAGCCTTTGGTGAGAAACTGACCCCACCGGCCCCGTAAGTTTGAATGGTATGGGGGCGGCGGCCCTATTGGGATGGGGTCTGTTTTTCGAACCGGTCGGTGGCCCGTTTCAACGCGTCGACCAGCCCCTGAACACCCTTGGAGGAGCGGCCGATGACGGAGGCGAACTGCTTGCGGTGGGTCAGCGGCATACTGACCCCTTCGATCTTAAGGTCGAGCGCCTTGTAGATGCCGTCCTTTTTGTGGACGCGCATTTCAAGGCCGATCGGCGGGCCCGAAATCTGATTGATGCGCCCGAAGACCAGCGTCGTGTCATCGCCGCCCGGCTGTTCCCGCACGATATCTATGGTTTCGCCCTGATATTTCTTGAACAGTCCGGCGTAGTTATGGGCGACATAGATTTCATACAGCTTCAGGAACTGATCGAACTGTTCCTTGCTGGCCCGCCGCCAGT
>JAHEKA010000235.1 GCA_024638585.1 Rhodospirillales bacterium | reverse complement strand
CTTTGCACTGGCGACCATCGGGCTCTTTCCGGCCGCCAATTGCGAAAGGTCGATCCGGGCGTTGGAGCGGAACCGTATGGAGATCGTGCCAGCCTTCTGCTGCACGCCGTAGTCGATCGCCGTGGGCCAATCGAATACTACACGGGTGAACCCCTTGTGGGCGCCGACCCTTACGGGAATCACCTTGCCAGGCACTTTCGCACCGGCTTTCGCTGGAGCCGCTGCTACAGGTTTTCGTTCGGGAGAATCTGCATTTGCCGGCGTCTGGGCAAAAGCCGGGGCAGAGATCACCGCGAGGATAATACTGGCTGCCCACCAACAAGATTCGAGGCGAGCAAAGGCTCTGACCCTGCTCACCCCTCGGAATGCGCGCTTATGGCCCATCGCCCCTTAGTCGAAGCTGGCCAGCAGCTTATCGATATCTTCTTGGCTGGCTGCATTGTCGGGCAGTTGCGGACCGTTCAACAGATCTGCTTCAATGTCGATCATCATGTTTGGCTCCATGATTACAAATTCGTTAGAACCGCCCCCGAATGCAGCAGCGATTAACCTAGAGCCGAATGGTTAAGTATCGGTGAATAGGCCCGTTTTTGTGAGGGTTTCCGCACGTTGCCGGCCCAAGCCCGCGACCCGCCTCGTGATCAGTTAGCCGGAGGTTGAGGCTGCGGGTTTGCCGCGGCTTGGGGTTGGGGTGGCGTGACGGCACGGGGCTGCCCCTGAGCGCCTCGCCGGCTGCTGGGCAGCACCGGACGGGTCGAGGCGGGAAGAGGCGCCGGCCGTCGGGCCGCAGCAGGACCACTTCGGAATTTGCGCCGTGCCGCGATCTGTTTCGTAACATGCTTGGCCTTCCTGGGCTGCATCTTGGCGAAAATGGGCGCCAGCTTCCTTTCCTTCATCCGCTCGACGACATCGAGCAGGATCGGCATGTCGAGCTCCATGAAGATGCGCGCGGCTTCCTTCGGTTTCATATTCTCGTAGATCTTTACCAAGCTCTTGAGTCGGCCCTCCTGCTCCTTGTCATATTGCATCAGCATGGATTTGACTTTGCCCTGGATCGATCGCAACTCGGCAACCTTTTTCTCGACGCGCCTCTCCGTCGCCTTGAGAAGCTGCTCGCGCATGTTCAGGTCCTTGGACCAGCGCTCCAGCTCTGCGCGCCGCGCGGCGAGTTTTTGCAGCAGATCAATCTCGGCCTGTGTAAATAGTGTTGGATCGGAGGGCAGGCCGCCGGGTTTCACCTTCTTGGCAGGAACAGGGGCGGGTTTCTCACCCCTCCCTTTCACCTTTGCGGAGCCCTGCGCTTGAGGCGTCGAAACGGCAGGTTTCCCAGCCTCGGCACCAGCGGCCGCCGGTGCGTTTCCCGCACCCGCGCTCGGCTTTTCTGCCTCCTGCGCAAGGGAGGGGGCCACACCTGTCCCATCCAGGCCTAAGAATAGATTCCCGACCTTGACACCAAGCATGAGGACGGCAGCGAAAATGGCAACGGGAAGGAAACGAATACGCATGAAAACTGCTCTCACAAATCAACGAAGTGAACTGATGAGCTTCTTCAGTTTTTCCTGAGTCTCGGGGGGAAGCTCACCCCCATCATCTGAAAGTCCATCATCCAACCACCCCTTCTCGTCTTCCACTGGCCGCGTTTCCACGGGATCAGGATGCAGGGCTTCGACCACGCCCGTGGTTTCAGTCCGGCGGGTCTTGATGGAACTCGTCATCTGGTCGGCAAGTGCCGTGCCCCGATCGATAAGATAGCCAAGATCGTCACGTAAGACTTTTGCTTCCTTGACCGCATCATCAAGACCGGCGGCACTTTTATCGCTGAGTTTGCGGAATTCCATGGTCCCCTGTTCCGCACGTTCAATAGCGTGGTTGAGGTCCCTAACCAGCGTCTCGAATTCGTCCCGACCTTGCCGCAAAACGTTCAGCTTTCGGTTCAAGATCGCTGCATAGGCGATGGTCCCGATCAGAAGCACGGCAACCAAGAGTTCAAGGAGGACTTCGAACCCGATCATTCGCCAGCCCTGATCTTTTCGAGCCGAGTCGATTCGACACGGACCGCAATGTTGTTGCCCTTGCGCCCCATCCGTCCATGGACCAAGGGCTGCCCACCGCAGCGCAGTTCGATATCTGGATCTTCGCCGCAATTGAAAACGATCTGCGAGCCCACCTTCAGATCCATGATCTCCTGCAGACCCATGGGCTGCTCTTTCAGGACGGCATCGATGGATATTTCGGTGTTCCAAAGTGCGGTTGCGAGATGGCTTTCCCAGATCGAATCCCGGCCAAACTTTTCTCCCATGAACATCTGCAACAGGTGGTCGCGAACCGGCTCCAGGGTCGCATATGGGATCACCAGTTCGACCTTGCCGCCCCGGTCCTCCATATCGATCCGGAAGCGGGACATGATGGCGGCATTGGCCGGCCGTGCCACCGCGGCAAACCGAGGATTGGTCTCCAGCCGATCGAAAGAGAACTTGACGGGACTGATTGGTTCGAACGCCGAAGAGAGATCCGCCAACACCACGTGAAGCGTCTTTTCCACCAAATTTCTCTCTATGGTAGTATAGGGACGACCTTCGACACGGAGCGCTGCGGAACCCCTGCGTCCGCCCAAAAGGACATCCACGATCGAATAAATCAGGGCGCTGTCGACTGCCACCAGGCAATATCCGTCCCATTCCTTGGCATTGACGACCCCAATCATTGCCGGCAGCGGAATGGAGTTAAGGTAATCACCGAATCGCACCGAAGTGATGCTCTCGAGAGAAACTTCGACATTGTCTGAGGTAAAGTTGCGGAGGCTCGTCGTCATCAACCTAACCATCCGGTCGAACACCACTTCGAGCATGGGCAGGCGTTCATATGACACCAGGGCGGAATTGACGATGGCCATGATCCCCGACTGATCACCGGTCCCATTGTCTTCAAAGCCCAGGAGAGTATCGATCTCATCTTGATCGAGAACGCTGCCACCTTGGCCTTCCTCCACGCCATCCTCGCCGTCAGCACCCTCAACGTCCGATGCGGCACCCTCTTTCGGCGCTTCTGATTCGGTAGCAAGCTCCTCGTCGGCCTTGCCTTCCGATTCGGTCGATTGATCTTCTTGTTCGGCCATTCGGACTCCGTTCCAAAAAATCTGAACGCTGGATTCGCTATTGAATCAGGACTTCCTTGAACAGAACGTCATTGATTTTGACGGGCTTGGCGGCCTCGTTGACCCGGCGCAAGAGATCTTCGCGCAATCGGTAGATCCCAGCCGAACCCTTAAGGTCAGAGACCCGCAACTCACGCAGATACACCTGGAAACTATCAACGATTCTGGGCATCACCAATTCCAACTGCTTGACGTCAGCGTCGGAAGGAAGTTCCAGGCTGATGCTGATCTTGAGGAAGTTGGTACGCCGCCCCGGAGCGTTGAGGTTGACCAATAATTCCGGCAGGTCGAAGAACACTGCTTTGCTGCGCTGCTCCTGCTTCTTTGCCATTTCCGCAGCGACAGGGTCGGTTTCCTTGCCCAAAAGCGAATCGGCGAACCCCATGAAATACGCCGCCGCCGCGGCCCCGATCAGCAGCAAGACAGGCAGGACGAAGAAGAAAATGATCTTTTTGCCCGACATGCGTTTGCCGCCGGATTCACCGTCTTCCTCGTCGGCGCCTTCCGCGTCGTCGTCTATCTGGTCTTCTGCGTCAATTGCCTGATCAGTCATGGGCGTTACCCAACTCACTCCGGACAGCATGATCCCAGGTGGATGATCCGCTGGAACAGGGCGCAAACTCTAAGTGCCGTTGGTTAAGAAATGATTTGGAAAGCGGCCTGTCCAAAGGCATTTTCCGGTCTTTTTTGAGGCCCCCAATGGGCGCCTGAGAGCCCGCGAACTGGCCCCGGGACCGGCACGCCCGACCCATCGAAATCAACAAGAGGGCATGATTTGCCCGGCAAGCCTTTCCACTTCCGGCCAATATTGACCGGTCATCTACCTGCCAACTCCCACATAACCAATTGATATTATTTGTTTCTACGGGTTGGCATAAGCCCTGCATCTAAGGGAGCGGATTTCGGATCAACTTAGTCAATGGATGGGAACAGTATGGAGTCGACAATCAACGTCGCGCTATCGCGGCAAATGGCCGTCAAGGACCAAATGTCCGTGATCGCCAACAACATCGCCAATATGTCATCGGGCGGCTACAAGGCGGAGCGACTGATATTCAAGCGCTTCATGGCTCACACCCTGGGCGGGGAAGCCATCAATTTCGTCGGTAAGGTGAACCTTCACCGCGATACCCGGAACGGGCCGATCACCCGAACCTCCAATCAACTGGATATTGCCCTGAAAGGCGATGGTTTCCTGGCGGTTCAGACGCCGAAAGGGACCAACTACAGCCGCAACGGCCATCTCGGCCTCAACTCAAACGGCGAGCTCATCACTTCCGCCGGCCATCAGGTCCTCGATCGCGGGCAAAAACCGATCGTGATCGGCAATTCGGTGCAGAATGTCACCATTGCCAAAGACGGAACCATCACCGCCGACGGCGCCGAGGTGGGGCAGATCAATGTGGTCAAATTCGAAAACGTCCAGGCCCTAAAGCGCAATGGCAACAGTCTCTTCCGGAGCAACGAGACGCCGGTGACCGACGAAAAGACTATAGTCGTTCAGGGCCATGTGGAAGGTTCCAACGTGCAGCCCGTTCTGGAAATGACGCAATTCATGAGTGCCGCGCGGTTCTACCAGACCGTCAGCAAGGTTATCGAGCGCGAGGACGAACGGATGCGCCGGGCCATCGAAACACTTGGCCATATGCCGCAATAGGATCAGGCGCCGTCAGGCAGGACCGCGCCAACCAGTTCTAGCGCAGGATGCGCCAGTAAAAGGGAT
>JAHEKA010000234.1 GCA_024638585.1 Rhodospirillales bacterium | reverse complement strand
GATCTGTGTCCTGGTCCATTACGAATGCCTGCGCGCGGCGTCGATCTGGCTGCCGCGCCTTGCGATCCGGCCCCGGGCGCGGATCCTGTTCGTCATGGGGGTGGCTTTCCTGGCCCATTCCCTGGAGGTCTGGATTTACGGCGTGGCCTATTGGCTCATCGCCCATTTTCTCGCGATCGGCGACATCGGCGGCAAGGTCACCGGCACGTTCCCCGAATACATCTACTTCTCCACCGTCAGCTATACCTCCCTTGGTCTGGGCGACCTGTACCCGACCGGTGCGCTTAGGCTCTTGACCGGGGTCGAAGCGCTTTTGGGTTTGGCGATGATCGCCTGGACGGGCTCGTTCACCTATCTGGCGATGGAGAAGTTCTGGACCCTGCACGGCGCCAGGGGCTATTGGCGCGACGATTAGAAAGGCCCGAGGTGCGAATCCGTGGATTCCAGCAACCGCGAACGAGGTCGCGGTCGGGCAAAATTGGCGGCGTTCACCTCACGTCTGGTTTTGGCCAAAAGCGGACATCAAGGCATCACGCCAGATCAGGCCTTCCCTCCAAATTCTTTTGGACTAACATGGAGGCTGTATCGGTCACTGGGAGGGAGCAAACAAGATGACGCCGGAGGCCATGGTATGAAAGCGGGCCCGATTACCGTCGGCCGGTTTTTCCAAAGTCGTTGCCTGGATTGATTGCCGATTTGCCAACACTGCTATGTCTGGAACCGGAAGCAGCAATGGGAGCCATTCTGGAATGACTTTCGAGCAGAAGCGATTGAGCGGCCTACAAGTTTGGGATCTTTGCTTCCACCATTTCATTGGGGATGTGGGACTGGCGGACCGAGGTGGCGCCTCGGTGGGACATGGGCCTGTTTCCAAGTGATAGAGGGCCCGGCAGATTTTCATGAATTCTTGCTGCAAATGAAGGGCAAGCGATCGTGGACTTAACCCTATGGGCTCAACTCGTCGCCTTCATACTCTTGCTCGGGTTTTCGGCTTTCTTTTCGAGTTCTGAAACCAGCCTTTTCTCTCTTGATCGACTGCAACTCGCGGAGATGCGACGGGAGAAGAATCCCAGGGCCGCTCTGATCGAGCGTCTGCTGAGCGAACCTCGCCGACTCATTGTCACGATCCTGATCGGCAATGAAATGGTCAATGTCGCCGCGTCGGCCATTTCCGCCGCCGCCGTGATCGGGCTTTTGGGCGCGGACCAAAAATGGATCAATATATTCGTGATGGTGCCGTTGCTGCTGCTCTTCGGCGAAATCACGCCCAAAACCCTGGCCATTCGAAATAACAAGCGGTTTGCGAGCTTCCAGTGCACCTGGCTCGAACGGTTCGCGAAGTTGATCAGCCCGCTCCGTTGGCTGGTCCGGAGGATATCCGATCGCTTCGTGACACTGATCGTCGGTGAGGAGAGAACCGCGGCCAGCATCGCAACGGAAGACATGGTGCGAACCTTGGCCGCGGAGGCGGTGGGACAAGGCGCGCTCGATCCGCAGGAAGCGCAATACATCCATCAAATTTTTGATTTTGGTGACAAGACGGTACGGGACATAGCGACCCCACGATCGCAAATCGTCATGCTCCCGGTCAGTATGCCGCCGCGAGAGGCTGCACGTCAGTTGCGCCGCAACCGGCATACCAAGATGCCGGTTCATGAAGACGGCGATAGCGACACCATCGTGGGGATACTTTTCGCTCGTGACCTGCTTGGGCGGGATCTTCACGCCGAGGACGAGGCAAGTGGCGTGCGGAATCTTTTGCGTAAGGCGCTGTTTGTTCCGGAGACGCGGGCCGCTTCCGACCTTTTCCTGTATTTTCAGCGGCGCAAGCTCTCCGTTGCGCTCACCGTGGATGAATACGGGGGCGTTACCGGACTGGTCACCATGGAGGATCTTCTCGAATGCATTTTCGGTGATATCGAGAGCGGGTCCGAAGAGCTGAAGAGGGAAAGCGCGGGCTTCGAGAAACTCGATGAAAACCGGTTTCTCCTCGATGCGTCGATGACGGTCAAGCAATTCAACACCCTCGTCGGCGACTACCTTGCCGATGACGGTGTGGAGACCGTCGGCGGTATTCTCCTCGAACATCTCGGTGAAATTCCCCAAGAGGGCAACGTGATTCGGATCGACAACTTGGTCTTTACCGTGCAGTCGATCATCGGCCACCGAATGGGAACCCTCCTGGTCGAGCTTCGGCCTCTGGTCAAGCGATCAGCCCCGAAAAACGACCCCGAGCACATGTCAAACCAAGGTTCGTCCTCTTCCGCCACCGATTCCGAAAATGACAGCGGTCAATCCGGTGATGGAGAGGCGGGACGCTAACCATGGATTTTCCCAGCACCATCTTGATCGTTGTCATTTGCCTTGCGGCGGAAGCGTTCTTTTCCGGGTCCGAAATTGCAATCGTGAGCGCCGATCGTATAAAGCTGCGTCACGCGGCGGCGGGCGGTTCAAGGGGAGCCAAACTTGCATTGTCGATGCTGGAGAAACCGGAGTGGCTGTTATCGACGACTCTGGTCGGAACAAATATCTGCATCGTCGCCAATACGACCGTTGCGACGGCGCTGGCGATCCAATGGTTTGGGCCTGGGCTCGGCTGGGTCGCGGTGCTTGTCGTGACACCCCTGATCTGGATATTTGGCGAGATCGTTCCGAAAAGCGTTTTTCAGCAGCGGGCCGAAGTGATCACCCCGATTGTGGTTTTTGGCCTTCGATTCTGTTCCTTCGTGTTTTGGCCGATCCTCTGGGTCTTCGCCTTGCTCACGCGGGCCTTGGCCCGGCTCAGCGGCGAGTCCGAAACTATGAATCCCTTCCCCATGCGCCAGGAAATTCAGACGCTCGTCGATATGGCCTCGACGGGGGGCGACATTCACCCGGAAGAGCAATCGATGATTCGCCGGGTGTTCAGTTTCAGCGAAAGGACGGCCGGCGAAATCATGGTGCCCTTGGTCGACGTGGCCGGGGTCGAACGTGGTGCCAAATGCCAGGAGGCAATTCAGGTCGCAGTCGAATCGGCCCACAAGAGATTGGCCGTATACGATGAGCGCATCGACAAGATCGTCGGGGCCTTGGACACCTTGGATCTTCTCTTGGAGGCACCGGAGGCACCAATAGATTCTTTTGTCCGACCGGTGCGAAGCGTTGTCGCGTCGAAGAGCATCGAGGAGTTATTTACCGAATTCCCGCGCAGCGACATGATGGAAATCGTGGTCGACGAATCGGGTGGCGCCGAAGGCATTGTGATGCTCGAGGACATTCTCGAGGAGGTCGTGGGTGAATTGGAGGACGAGTTCGACGGCGCGCGCACGACGCGATGATCCATTTTTTCGACTGCTCAGGCTTGACCGCCAGCAACCAGATCGCCACCGGGTTTTCCCGCTGCCGGGGCCGGAAGATCCACATGACGTCGGACATCTTTGAGGTGGTGAGCCGGCGCGTCGCCGGTGTAAGGCGCACCTGTTCTCGTTCGTCCCACGCAGTCCCACATCAAATCGGATCCGGGGCATTATCGCTCCGCTATTGTCGAGAAAACCGCCGTTTCAGTCTGCGGAAGGAAGGCTCGCGAAGACCCTGAAAGCCGGAATGTTCCGGTGCAGCAATGCACCCGCCGGCAATTCAACGGGCATCACTTGATAAGTCCAGATCTTACCCGGTGGCGTCGTCCTTATTCACGCACGATCCAGACGGAGCACGGCGCCTTGTGGATGACTTGCTCGGTTGTCGATCCGGTTAGGAAATCTCCAAACTTTGGCTTGTGCGCAGCCATGACGATCAGATCGGCCTCGATATCCCGTGCCGTTTCCAGAATTTCATCATGAATTTTTCCGAGATGTACGATCTGCTGAATATTACGATCATCCGGGACAGTGTTCTTGATCGCTGTGGCTAGACGCTGCTTCGCCTCATTGCGAATCTTCTCCTCGAGGTCCTCCGTAATGATCTGGGCGACGACGGACATCCTCAACATTTCAGTCGGGACCACGGTCATGACGTGAACCTTCGCTCCGGCCCAACCCGCGTACTCAACAGCGGTCGACAGGGGCTTGTCCGACGTGCTTTCGTCATCAAGGTCGACTGGCACCAGTATATTTCGCAAAGTCATGACTCCACCCGAGTTGTAAGGGCCAAAGGTTTCGTATTTCTTTTAAAGTTAACTTCAATTCGGCGACAACCTCCACGCATCTACCGCCAGGCTCCGACGCAGAGCCCAACCCGGTGGCCTTTTGGTAAGGCCTTGCCGCGTCGCCTGGGCGCGCCACCCAATATCCGCCTTGGGTCAAGAGCGGACGTCGGGTTGACGTCGGCGTAGAGCCAAGAGCGGGCATGCGGTGTCAGATGCCCGGCAAATCCCTCGGAGCGGACGTCGCCGCCGGGTTCACGGATGACCCGTCATGACCATAGGTGGACATCGGAATTCCCATTGTGGGATGGCCGACGGTCAATGCCGGGTGGTCGCGGCAGAGGTTCCCAGTGGTTCGAAAGGGATCCTCGTGAGGCCGTCAAATACGCGACGGCGCGCCGCCGTTTATCCCTGTGCTTTTTATCCCTGTGCTTTCTTTTCGACGATCTGGCTCAATACCAGAAAAGTCACCGGCCAAACGCCCACCCAAATGCCTAGCCGCTCCGCATGAGCTTCTTGAAGGACCGCCCTCATTGCGGGGTCTTGGATATTGCTCAAGACCGGCCTAATGATTTCGATTTCCGGGCCGAAATACCAAAGCAGCCACGCGAGCGGGATTGAAACGATTCCCAGCCAAAACAGAATCTGAGGCAACATTTTCATCTTATCCTCCTTTGCCTGTACGCGATTGCACGGCGAAAAGCCATTGGTCTCCACGATCTGTGAACCCATGGCTCGTTTGCTCGGGCAGTCCCGCAAC
>JAHEKA010000233.1 GCA_024638585.1 Rhodospirillales bacterium | reverse complement strand
GGCTCATCAACCCGGCGGCGAGGCCGGGCCGCCAGCGTGCGGCGATCCGCGCGACGGCGTTGCGGCGCCGGGCACAGACGACGCCCAGGAACAGCGACGAATCCACCACCTCCATCCACAGAAAATAGCTGTGGGGATTGCCCATGAAGCGCGCACCGGCACCGTCGATTACGGTGTAGGTGGCGATCATCAACCCGGTCCCAAGCGCCATCGCCACCGCGGCGAACGACCCGCCGCCGCTCCGGGCCAGGCTGAGGATGGTGCCGGCCATGATCACGACGGCGACCAGACCCAAAAGCGGCAGTGTCTCGCCCAGCCACAGCCAGGCGAACAGGGCGACCAGCAACGGTGCCGTGCCGCGGGCAATCGGGTAGACCAGGCCGAAATCGCCGTGGTGGTAGGCGCGGCTCAGGAACAGTTTGTAAGCGGTATGGACCACGCCGCCTGCCAGGATATAGGGCCAGGCGGCGGCGCTCGGCAGCGGAAAAAACCAAACGCCCAGCACGGCAACCGCGAGATGTGTCGCGGCGAATCCACCCAACACGACCAGACGGTCGCCTTCGACCTTGACCAGAGCGTTCCAACTGGCGTGGAGTATCGCCGCCCCCAGCACCAAGGTGAGGACCGTCGCGTCTATGCTTCGCCTCCCCTGAAAAAACCGATCCTATCACGGCCGGAGTCTGACGGCGCGGGCGATTCGAATCGCATGCCCGATGCCACGTCGGTTTTCCGGCAAAGGCGCCCGTCAGGGGTGGCGGCGCACATCGAGCCACATTTGACAATGATTGCCCAAGTGCGAACAGTCTGACTCTGGAGCGAAGTGGTGGTAGAGTTTTTTTAATGGGTCGCGTTTCGTCCAATGGACAAAGTCGCGTGCGTGTTCGCGCATCATGGAAAGTCCTGTCACGACCCGAAGACCAACAAGAATCACAACAGGCAGAATCGAAGAAGGAATTGGAATAATGACAACCTCGAAAAGGTATCAGGCATTATTTTTCAGCATGGTCGCGGCGACCGCTTTGAGCGCCGCGGTCCAAGTGCAGGCCGCGGATAAGCTGGTCATCGTCACGTCCTATCCGACCGACACCACGGTCACCGTTGGAAAGGCCTTCACCAAGGCCACCGGCATCAAGGTCGAGATGCTGAAGAAGAAGACCACCGCCGGCATCAAGTATCTGCAGGCCACGGCGGGCAACAATACATCCGACATGTTCTGGGCCTCGGCCCCCGACGCCTTCGAAGTGCTCAAGGGCGACGGGCTGCTGCAGAAATACAAGGTCAAGGTCAAGGGCATCCCCAAGAAGGTCGGCGCCTTCCCGATCAACGATCCCGACGGCTACTACAAGGGATTCGCCGCTTCGGGCTACGGCATCATGTGGAACACCCGTTACCTCAAGGCCAAGAAGCTGCCGGTACCCAAATCCTGGGCGGACTTGGCCAAGCCCATCTATCACGGCCATGTCGGCATGAGCGCGCCGTCCCGTTCCGGCACCACTCACCTCACCGTGGAAACCATCATCCAGGGTCTGGGTTGGGAAAAAGGCTGGGCCTTATGGAAGAACATCGCCGGCAATTTCAAGACCGTGACCGCGCGCAGCTTCGGCGTACCCGACGGGGTCAATTCCGGCCAGTTCGGCATCGGCATCGTCATCGACTTCTTCGGCCTGTCGTCTCAGGCCTCGGGCTTCCCGGTCGATTTCCTCTATCCCAAGGTGACCACCCTGGTGCCGGCCAATATCGCGATCGTCAAGAACGCACCCAACCGCAAGGCGGCGGCACAGTTCATCGAATTCCTGCTCTCGCCCGAGGGCCAGGAAGTGCTTCTTGATCCCAAGATCCGCCGCCTGCCGGTCAATCCCAAGACCTATGCCAAGGCGCCAAAGGATTTCCCCAATCCGTTCAAGGACAAGTCTCTCGGCGCCGCGGTCAAGTTCGACCTGGCACTGTCCAAGAGCCGTTACAACGTGGTCAACTCGCTGTTCGACGTGATGGTCACCTACCGGCTGAAGGAGTTGCAATCGGCCGTAAGGGCGATCCAGAAGGCCGAGGCCAAAGCCAAGGGCAACCCGGCGGCCAGTAAAATGCTCGCCGAGGCCAAGGCCCTGGTGGGCAAGGTGCCGATCAGCGATAAGAAGGCGAGCGAGAAGTCCTTCAACAACATCTTCAAGAAGAAGCGCAAGAAGGCGACCACCAAGGTGACCGGCCGCCAGGCCCAGTTCGAGCAGGCCTGGGACGCCGAAATCAAGGCCAATTACGCCAAGGCGAGGGAGTTGGCGGAAAAAGCCTACACGATGTAGGCGGCCTTTCCGCAAGGCGCGGGGCCCGGTGACGCCAAGTCGAACCGGGCCCCGTTCCTTGCCGCTTGGGAAGTGCGGAGATTACCGGCGCGGGGGACGGGAGTGGACCGGTTTACGAAAATCCAATGGGGTCCCGGGGCGCTGGCCCTCTTCATCGGCCTGTTCCTGTTTGTGTTCCTGGTCGTGCCGGTGGCCAAGGTGGTTTTCGTCGCCTTCCAGGATCCCAATACCGGGGCGCTCACCCTGGTCAATTTCGTCGATTTCTTCAATACCTCGCTGTTCCAGGAATCATTCTTCAATTCCCTTTACGTGGCCGGCGCCTCGGTGCTGTTGTCGTCTCTCATCGCCATCCCGCTGGCCTATTTCACGACCCGGTTCAATTTCGGTGGCGCCGTCCTGATCCAGACGCTCGGCGTCGTGCCCCTCATCATGCCGCCTTTCGTCGGCGCGGTGGCGATGCTGTTGCTGTTCGGCGAGAACGGTTCGGTCAACCTCATCATCAATGACTGGTTCGGCTTCACCATCCCCTTCATGGAAGGGCTCAACGGCGTCATCCTGGTGGAATCGATCCATTATTTCCCGTTCATCCTGATCAACCTGTCCGCCGCCCTGTTGAACGTCGATCGGGCGATGGAGGAATCGGCCCAGAATCTCGGCGCCAGCGGCGCACGGTTGTTCCGCCGCATCGTCTTTCCCCTGGCCATGCCGGGCTACGTCGCCGGCGCCTCCCTGGTGTTCCTCAAGGTGTTCGACGATCTCGGTACACCGCTGTTGCTCAACATCAACAACATGCTGGCCCCCCAGGCGTTTTTGCGGATTTCGTCCATCGGCATCTCCGATCCCATGGGCTATGTCATTTCCGTGATCCTGGTGGCGTTCTCGCTGTTTTCGCTGTGGGTGTCCTTCCTGGCGCTCAAGGGCAAGGACTACGCCACGGTGCAAAAGGGCGGCGGCGGGCTGATGCGCCGCGACCTCCGGACCTGGGAGAAGATCGGGTGCTACGCGGTGGTGATCCTGATCCTGGTGATGGTGCTCTCACCCCATATCGGCCTGGCGTTGCTGTCCTTCGGCACCGTGTGGTCCTTCAGCGTCCTGCCCGACGGATATACCTGGGCGCATTATGCCAACATGATGCGCGCCGCCGATGTCTATATCGCCAACACGCTTCTCTATGCCGGACTGGCGGCGCTGATCGACGTGGTGCTGGGCACCGCCATCGCCTACATCGTGTGGCGCACCGATCTGATTGGCCGCAAGTGGCTCGACTTCATCGCCATGGGGGCGGTGGCCATCCCCGGGGTGGTGCTGGGTATCGGATACCTGCGCACCTTCGTGGAGTTCAACGTGCCGATCGTCGACAAGCCGCTGGCGTCGTGGTGGGTGATCATCGTCGTGGCCCTGGCCATCCGTCGCCTGCCCTACGCGCTGAGAGCCTGCACCGCCGGGCTGCAGCAGGTCAGCATCATGCTGGAAGAAGCCGCCGAGAACCTGGGCGCCACCAAATCGCGAACGGTCCGGCGCATCGTCGTGCCGCTGATGACCGGCGGCATCCTGGCCGGCTTCGTCACCAGCTTCGCCACCGCGGCGGTGGAACTTTCGGCCACCATCATGCTGGTATCCGCCGAATCCGACGCGCCCCTGGCCTACGGCATCTACGTGTTCATGCAATCGGCCGCCGGCCGCGGGCCGGGCGCGGCGCTGGGCATCACCGCCGTTCTCATCGTCGGAATCGCCACCTACATCTCCCACCGCGTCATCCAGCGCGGTGAGAGGGAACGCAGCGCCGGCGCCATCACCATCGCCGAGACCTAAAAAGGGGACCACCCATGACCGATATCCGCACCGAGGCCGTCGGCGTCACCATCAAGGATCTGGGCCTGTCCTTCGGCACCACCGAGGTGCTGAGGGGCATCAACCTGGAGATCCAACCCGGGGAGTTCTTCACCTTCCTCGGCCCCTCGGGATCGGGCAAATCGACCCTGTTGCGCGCCATCGCCGGTTTCGGACCGACCCCCACGGGCACCATCCTGATCGGCGACGACGATGTCACCCGTGTGCCGCCGTGGCGGCGCAATGTCGGCATGGTGTTCCAGAGCTACGCGCTGTGGCCCCATATGACGGTGCGCAAGAACGTCGCCTTCGGGCTCGAGGAACGCAAACTGCCTGCCAGCGAGATCGCCGCCCGGGTCGAAGCGGCGCTGGACCTGGTCGGCCTCAGGGAATTCGCGGACCGCCGCCCTTCGCAGCTGTCCGGCGGCCAACAACAGCGCGTCGCCCTGGCCCGCACGGTGGTCGTTGAGCCCCGGGTGCTGCTTCTGGATGAACCGCTCTCGAACCTCGATGCCAACCTGCGCGTGCAGATGCGCCGCGATATCCTGGAGCTCCAGCGCGAATTGACGCTCACCACCATCTTCGTGACCCACGACCAGGAAGAGGCCAACACCACGTCCGACCGCATCGCCGTGTTGAATGACGGCATCATCCAGCAAGTGGGCTCGCCCATGGAGCTCTACGACAGGCCCGCCAACCGTTTCGTCGCCGATTTCCTCGGCACCGCCAACCTGATCGACGGCCGGGTGGAAAACGAGGCCGGTCAGGTGGTGTTCAAGGCCGA
>JAHEKA010000232.1 GCA_024638585.1 Rhodospirillales bacterium | reverse complement strand
TCTTGAAACGTTGGCCGATCAGGCGGGCATAGACGCCCTCGCCCCGCATGCGGCTGCCGAAGCGCGGGTCGTTGAGCGCCCCGCCGCGCGTCTCGCGCACCAGGTTCAGCACATGGTCGGCTCGGTCCGGGTAATGAGCGCGCAGCCATTCCTCGAACAGATCCTTCACCTCCAGCGGCAGGCGCAGGAGGATATGTCCCGCTTCCCGCGCCCCGGCCTGGGAGGCGGCCTCTAAGATCGTGTCGATCTCATGGTCGGTGAGGGCCGGGATCACCGGTGCCACCATGACGCCGGTGGGGATGCCCTCGGCGTTCAGCGTTTCGATCGCTTCGATCCGTTTTGCCGGGGTGGCGGCGCGCGGCTCAAGATTGCGGGCAAGCGTGCCGTCGAGCGTGGTGACGGAGATGAACACCCGCGCCAGGTTGCGCGCCGCCATGGGCCCAAGGAGGTCGATGTCCCGCACCGGGCCGTCGGACTTGGTGACGACGGTCACCGGGTGGTTGCAGCGCGCCAGTACTTCCAGAATGGATCGGGTGATCTTCAGGCGCCGTTCAATCGGCTGATAGGGATCGGTGTTGGTGCCGAGCGCGATGGGCCGGGGCCGATAGCTCTTGCGCGCAAGCTCGCGGGTCAGCAGCTCCGCCGCATTGGGCTTGGCCAGGATGCGGGTTTCGAAATCGAGCCCGGGCGACAGCCCCAACCAGGCGTGGGACGGGCGTGCGTAGCAATAGATGCAGCCGTGTTCACAGCCGCGGTAGGGATTGATGGAGCGGTCGAAGGGGATATCCGGCGAGGTGTTGCGGGTGATCGCCGATCGCGTCGCATCGACCAGGATCTTGGTCCGCGTCTTGGCAGGCACCGGATCGTCGGGGACGGCGTCCGGCGTGCCCCAGCCGTCATCGACGCGCACCCGCTGTTCGCGTTCATAGCGTCCGCTGGCGTTGGAGACGGCGCCGCGGCCCTTCAGCGGCCGCCCGCCGGGCAGATCGGGAAGAACGTCCATGGCTGCAGTGTCTCCCAACCTCTGGAACAAAGCAAGAACATATTTGCTGCCGACAGGTTGGCCAGGGCCGGCCGCCGAAGTTCAATCCCGCCGCCGGCGGTCGTTTTGCGATCCTGAACGGCGGAGGAGATCAGCCCTCGGGCATGTGGTAGCCCGGTGTGGACTTGGACAATGCCACCTCTTCTTCCGTCATGTCGTCGGGCATGCCTTCAAACAGGGGCGAAGACAGGTAACGTTCGCCGGTATCGGGCAGCATGCAGAGGATGACAGAGTCCTTGGCGGCCTTCTCCGCGATCTTCATGGCGACGGCAAAGGTTGCGCCGCTGGAGATGCCGACGAAGATGCCTTCCTTCTGGGCCAGCCGCTTGGACCATTCGATGCCTTCGGGACCGGCCACCGGGATCAGCTCGTCATAGAGGTTGTTGTCGATCGATTCCTGGAGCACCAGGGGAATGAAGTCGGGTGTCCAGCCCTGGACCGGGTGCGGCTCGAAGGCCGGGTGGCTGACCGCGGGCGAGCCGTCTTCCTTGCGTTCCTGGGCGGTACCGCTGCCGACGAGCTGGGCGTTGGCCGGCTCGGACAGGATGATCTTGGTTTCGGGCCGCTTGTCCCGCAGTTCCCGGGCGACGCCGGTGACAGTGCCGCCGGTGCCGTAGCCGGTGACCCAGTAATCGAGGCGGTCGCCATCGAAATCCGCGAGGATCTCCCGCGCCGTGGTGTTCTGGTGGATCTTGGCATTGACCTCGGTCTCGAACTGGTGGGCGAGGAACCAGCCATTGGCCTCGGCCAGTTCGACGGCCTTGTTGTACATGCCGAAGCCCTTCTCGGCCCGGGGTGTCAACACCACCTTGGCACCGAGGAATCGCATCAGCTTGCGCCGCTCGATAGAGAAGCTGTCTGCCATGGTGACAACCAGCGGGTAGCCCTTGGCGGCGCAGACCATGGCGAGGCCGATGCCGGTGTTGCCGCTGGTGGCCTCGACGACCGTCTGGCCGGGCTTGAGCGCGCCGCTTTTCTCGGCCTCTTCGATGATGCTGATCGCCAGCCGGTCCTTGACCGAAGAGGCGGGGTTGAAGCTCTCCGCCTTGACGTAGAGGCGCACGTGATCGGGGGCGAGGCTGTTGATACGGATGCACGGCGTGTTGCCGATGGTCTCGAGAACGCTGTCATACAGGCGGCCTTGTCCGTCGGTGGTGCGTGAGTCTTCGTTAGACACGATGCTTCTCCTTGTTGCTCGTTCACACTCGATAGATTCAATCTATTTCTGCCTTGACGGGGTTAGACGCGTCAAAAACGTCCAATGCCAAAACCATCCTTCTAGTCAGGCAGGCCCACCTTCTTCAGGTTGGCGCACATGCAATCCAGGGCGGCAGTCGAAAACACCATTGCCTGCCTGAATTTGGTGATCGTCAGATCGGGGTAGGCGCGTCTGAGCGTTTCGAAACATTCCCGGGCTTCCTCCATTCTTCCCGCGCCGGAAAGAGACGATACAAGATTGCGCAGAATCCATTCCGCCTGCGGTCGTTCCTCCAGGGCGCGCCGGTAGAACTTCACGGCCTCGTCGTAGTTCCGCGCGATCTCATTGGCCGATGCCATGCCGACATAGACATTGAAATTCATCGGATCGAGGGGGCTCAGCCTGAGGGCGTGTTCGAATTTCTCAAGTCCCTGCTGGGGTTGGTCGGCGTAATTGTCAAGCCAGCCCAGGCGTTGCCATGCCCAGGCGGAATTGGGGTCCATCGCAACGGCGCGTTCCAGGAGAACACGTGCCGTCCCGAAGTTTCGCAAGAAGGTATGAACGGCGCCGAGCACCGCCAGGATCAGCGGGTCGTCGCCGCTCAACTGCGCCGCTTGTTCTGCGAGTTTGAACGCCTGTGTCCGCGAACTCTCCGCAGTTTCGGACCAATTGTAGACGCTGCTCTGCGCCAAGCACCAACCGGCGAGCGACAGGGCGAGGGGATAGTTGGGATCGATCTCCATCGCCTCATCGAGGAGGGCAAGCGCCCTGGACGCTTCCCTCTTCTCCAGGGCCCAAACATGGGGCATCGCCCGCATCGTCAGGTCGTAGGCGCTCAGGTCTTGGGGCCGCTTACGATTGGACCGCTCGATCTCGGCAAGACGGATCGAGGGCTGAAGTTGACCCGCGACGCGTTCCGTAATGCGGTCCTGCAGATCGAAGATGTCCTCGACCAGACCGTCATACTGCTCGGCCCAGATATGCGCCCCGCCCTCGGTTTCTACAAGCTGCACGGTGATGCGAATCCGCTCGCCCGCACGCTGCACGCTGCCTTCCAGCAGATAGGCAACGCCCAGTTCCCTGCCGATATCCACGACGTTTGCCGCGCGGTTCTTGAATGTGAATGCAGAATTCCGCGCGATCACGAAGAACGATCGGATGCGCGAAAGCGCCGCGGTGATCGCTTCGACGACACCGTCGGCCAGAAATTCCTGAGTTGGGTCTTCGGACATGTTGTCAAACGGCAGCACGGCGATGGACGGCTTGTCGGGAAGCGGCAGCCCGCCCCCTTGGGTCGGTCGGTCGCCGGAGCCCTTGGCGTCTGTCCGCAGCCGATAGACCTGAACCGGCCGGGCGATGTTCTTGACGGTATGTTCGCCCTTGTCCTCGAAGCGAAGCGGCAGCTTGCCGTCCACCTGGTCGTGCACGCTGCCAGAGACGAAGACCTCCCCCGGGGTGCAGAGCCCTTCGAGGCGGGCGGCCACATTGACGCCGTCCCCAAGCAGGTCGTCGCCGTCGACCATGATATCGCCCAGGTTCACCCCGATCCGGAACAGCATCTTGTCCCGCTGGGTGGCCGCCGCGTTTCGGCTCTCCAGCTCTTGCTGAATCGCCATGGCCGCGCGCACCGCCTCCACGGCGCTGCGAAATTCCGCGACCACGCTGTCGCCGGCGGTGCTGAAGACGCGACCGTCATGGTCGGCGATCAAACCGTCGATGATTTCGCGGTGACCTTTGAGGGTTCGAAGCGTGCTTTCCTCATCGGCCTCCATGAGCTTGGAATAGCCGACGACGTCGGCGGCCAAAATTGCCGCCAGCCTGCGTTGGACGCGCGTCTCTCCCATGAACCCGGCCCCTCCCTGACCCTGGGTCTTTGTTTTATAGTAGGGACGATGAATACCAGTGTCTATGTGGCGGGCCGCGCGTGATCCGGTGGCGTCGTTGCTTCGCGGATACTCGGCGCGGTGCACCGGAGCTCCCGTGGCGTTGGTCATGTGGATGGTGCCGTTCATCGATCCTGCCTCCCGTTGCGCCCGGCCGACATTGGGCCGAGCGAGGGAAGGCTATCGATGGACCGGCTCATTAGATACTGCGCGGGATGTAGCATTCCGCTATAAAAAGTGTAGTCCCTTTAAAACCAAGGACTTGCGAACGAAAAAGGGGGCCAGATGACGTCCTACGGCCAATTCTGCCCGGTTGCCAAGGCGATGGAGATCGTCGGCGAGAAATGGACCATGCTGATCCTTCGGGAGCTGCTTCTCGGTACTACCCGATTCGCGGATTTGCAGCGCGCAATATCGCGGATTTCACCGACCATCCTGTCCCGCCGCTTGAAGTCGCTGGAGGAACGGGGGCTGGTGATGCGCAAGCGGGGTTCGGGCAAAGAGACCTACGAATACCGCCTGACCCCTTGCGGGAAAGAGCTGCATGAAATTCTGGTGCCCATGGCGGTCTGGGGTATGCGCTGGGCGCGCAGCCAATTGAGCGACGAGGAACTCGATGTCGGCTTCCTCATGTGGGATATCCGGCGAAACATCAAGACCGAGTACCTCCCGAGCGGGCAGACGGTCTTGTGTTTTTCGTTACGCGGCGTCCCCGATCAGTCCTCGGCCAAGAACACCAGCAACTGGTGGTACGTCATCGACGAGGATGACGTTGACCTTTGCGATGAGGACCATTCC
>JAHEKA010000231.1 GCA_024638585.1 Rhodospirillales bacterium | reverse complement strand
CGCGCCCAGGTGTCTCCCGATGCCGCCCGCGCCGGGGCCAATGTGGAAGGCAAGGTTGAGGGTAGTGCCGGCGCCGATCTCGTGTCCTGGCTGCGCCTGGCGCTGGCCATGGCCAAGAACGGCGGGACCCTCACCCTGATCCACCGGGCCGACCGCATAACGCACGTGCTCGATGGCCTCAAGGCCGGGGCCGGCGGGGCGGTGATCTTCCCGCTCTGGCCCGACCGGGCGGCCACGCCGGCCAAGCGCGTCGTCATTCAGGCGGTCAAGGGATCCAAGGCGCCGCTGACGCTGGCCCGCGGGTTGGTGCTGCACGAGGAAGGCGGCGGTTTCACCGCCGAGGCCGATGCCGTGCTGCGTGGCGGCATGGGGTTGCGGCTCTGAGGGCCGCAAAGGATTCCGGTGGCATGAACCTTCGCCGTTTCATTCCCATTAGGCGGTTCCGCGATCCACGGCCGGTGGTCGCGGTGTTGCGTCTGGCAGGCGTGATCGGGCGCGTCGGTCCACTGCGGTCGGGGCTCCAGTTGGCCGGCCTTGAGAAACAGATCGAGCGCGCGTTTTCCTTATCTCATCTTTCCGCCGTGGCGCTGGCGATCAATTCACCGGGGGGATCGGCCGTCCAGTCGGCCCAGATCTGCGGGCGCATCCGGGCCTTGGCCGAGGAAAAGGAGGTGCCGGTCATTGCCTTTGCCGAGGACGTGGCGGCATCGGGCGGCTATTGGCTGGCGTTGGCGGGTGATGAGATCTATGCCGATGGGGCATCCATCGTCGGCTCCATCGGCGTGCTGTACCAAAGTTTTGGCCTCAATGACGCCATCGCGCGTCTCGGGATTGAACGCCGTGTGCATACCGCGGGCGCCCGCAAGGGAGCGTTGGATTCGTTCCGGCCCGAGAATGCCGAGGACGTTGCGATGCTGGAATCTGTCCAGGAAGACATCCATGAGGCGTTCATGGAGATGGTCCGGGCCCGGCGCGGGGACCGGCTCAAGGGAGAAGAGGAGGACCTTTTTTCCGGCGCCTTCTGGTCCGGCAAGCGGGCCGTGGAGCTCGGCCTGGTGGATGGCCTCGGCGATCTGCGCAGCGTCATGCGGGCGCGGTTCGGCGATCGCGTCCGTTTCAGGCCGGTCGACGGTGACCGGCGCTGGTGGCGCGCCCGCCTCGGCGTCAAGAGCGCCGATCCGCTAGCCTTGGGCGCGGGCGTGATCGCCGCCATCGAGGAACGCCTCACCTGGTCCCGTTACGGCCTGTGAGCGCGCGCTCGCCGCGACGGGGGCGCCGGCTTCGCTTTCTTGCCCTTTTGATGTTCGCCCTCTAAAAGGTTCGCCATGCTTGGGTTTAGCCTTTCGAAACTCCTCGTTCTTATCCTGATCATCGCCGCCATTTGGTATGGGTTCAAATGGGTGGGGAAGCTGGACAAGGCCCGCAAGGCGCGCCTGCGGGAGTCCGGTTCCGGGTCAGGTTCGGGCGAGGGGGACAGCCGCGATCTGGCCGAATGCCCGGCCTGTGGGACCTATGTCACGGTCGGGCTCGATGAATGCCCCGAGGGGCGGGGCGACTGCCCGATGCTGAGGAGTTGAGAGATGGCGGCGAGAGAATCCGCAGCGGCCAAAGCCGCGCCCAGCTTCCAGGAGTTGATCCTGACCCTGCAGGCCTATTGGGCCGGCCAGGGCTGCGTCATGCTGCAGCCCTACGACATGGAGATGGGGGCGGGCACCTTTCATCCGGCGACGACGCTGCGCGCGCTCGGCCCCGAACCCTGGCGCGCGGCTTACGTCCAGCCCTGCCGCCGGCCGACCGACGGGCGCTACGGCGAGAATCCCAACCGATTGCAGCATTACTACCAGTATCAGGTCCTCTTGAAGCCGTCGCCGCCCGACGTGCAGGAGCTCTACCTGGGGTCGCTTGCGGCGCTGGGCATCTCCGCCGATCTGCACGATATCCGCTTCGTCGAGGACGATTGGGAGAGCCCGACATTGGGTGCCTGGGGCCTCGGGTGGGAGGTCTGGTGCGACGGCATGGAGGTGACTCAGTTCACCTATTTCCAGCAGGTCGGCGGCATTGAATGCGCCCCCGTCGCGGCCGAGATCACTTATGGCCTCGAACGGCTCGCCATGTACGTTCAAGGCGTGGAGAACGTCTACGACCTTGATTTCAACGGCTTGCCCCGCGATGCCGGCGGCATGAGCTACGGTGACGTGTTCCTGCAGAACGAGCGCGAATTCTCGGCCTACAACTTCGAACACGCCGACACCGACAGCCTGATGGAGGGATTCACAAAGGCCCAGGCCGAATGCCGCAGGCTGCTGGAGGCCAAGCTGGCGCTACCGGCCTACGACCAGTGCATCAAGGCGAGCCACATGTTCAATCTGCTCGATGCGCGCGGCGTGATTTCCGTCACCGAGCGCGCCGCCTATATCGGCCGGGTGCGCGAACTTGCGCGCGGTTGCTGCGAGGCCTGGCTCGAGAGCCGGGCGAAGGCCGGCGCCGGGGCGGAGGGCTGATCATGGCGCAGCTTCTCCTTGAAGTCCTGTCCGAGGAAATCCCCGCCCGCATGCAGGCGCGCGCCACAGACGACCTCAAGCGGCTGGTGACCCAGGGCCTCAAGGAGGCCGGCCTCGACTTCGTCGATGCCGCGGCCTTCGCCACGCCCCGCCGCCTGGCCCTGGTGGTCGAGGGACTGCCCGAGCAGCAACCCGATGTCAGCGAGGAGCGCCGCGGCCCCCAGGTGGGCGCGCCGGACAAGGCGATCGAAGGGTTCCTGGGTGCGGTCGGCCTCACCATTGATCAATGCGAGACGCGGGAGGTCAAGGGCAAGGAATTCTATTTCGCGGTGATCGAAAAGAAGGGCCGGGCCACCGCCGACGTGCTGGCGGAATTGCTCCCCGATGCCCTCATGGCGCTGCCGTGGCCCAAGTCCATGCGCTGGGGGTCGGGCCAGACCCGCTGGGTGCGCCCGCTGCATTCGATCCTCTGCCTGTTCGCCGGTGCGGTCGTGCCGATCGAGCTGGCCGAAATTACCGCGGACGAGCGGACCACGGGTCATCGCTTCATGGCGCCCGATGCTTTTGCGGTGAAGGATTTCGCCGATTACCGCGAGAAGCTTTTGGCCGCCAAGGTGGTTCTGGACCCGGGCGAGCGGGCCGAAATCATCAAGGCCGGCGCTGAAAACATTGCAAAATCAGAGGGTTACGTCTTGCGGGACGATCCCGGTCTGCTGGCCGAGGTCGCGGGGCTGGTGGAATGGCCGGTGCCGTTGATGGGCGTGATCGATGACGCGTTCATGGAGGTGCCGGCGGAGGTGCTGACCTCTTCCATGCGCGCGCATCAGAAATATTTCGCGCTGGAAAGCAAGGACGGGAAATTGGCGCCGCGCTTCATCACCGTCGCCAACCGGGAAACCGAAGATAATGGCAAGGCGGTGATCGCCGGGAACGAGCGCGTGTTGCGCGCGCGGCTGGCGGACGCGCGTTTCTTCTGGGACACCGACCGCAAGGCGCCGCTGGAAAGCCGGGTCGCCAAGCTGGAGGAGATCGTCTTCCATGCGAAGCTCGGCACGGTGGCGGAGAAGGTCAACCGCATGGAGAGCCTGGCGGCGGAGCTTTGCCAATTCATCCCCGGCGCCGACCGCGACAAGGCGCGCTCGGCGGCGCACTTGGCCAAGGCCGACCTCACCACCGGCATGGTCGGCGAATTCCCCGACCTTCAGGGCCTCATGGGCCGCTATTACGCGCTGCAGGACGGCGAGAGCGTCGACGTCGCCGATGCCATCGCCCAGCACTATTCCCCGGCCGGGCCCAATGATTCGTGCCCCAGCGCGCCCACCGCCATGGCCGTGGCGTTGTCCGACAAGATCGACAGCCTGGTGGGATTTTTCGCCATCGACGAGAAACCGACCGGATCGCGCGACCCCTTTGCGCTCCGCCGCGCGGCGCTGGGCGTCATCCGCATCGTCACCGAGAATGGCCTGCGCCTGCCGTTGGCCCTGGTATTTGGCGGCGCCGAACGGGCCTATGGCGAAAGCCGCACCGCCTTCAAGGGCGAACTTGATCCCGCCGACCTGCTGGCCTTCTTTGCCGACCGGTTGAAGGTGCAGATGCGGGAAAAGGGCGTGCGCCATGACCTGATCGAGGCGGTGTTCGCGACGCCCAAGCCCGAGGGCGGGCCCGAAGACGACCTGGTGCGCCTGTTGGCCCGTGTGGCCGCGCTGGCGGATTTTCTGGGCACCGAGGACGGCGCCAACCTGCTGACCGCCTATAAGCGCGCAGCCAATATCGTTACTATCGAGGAGAAGAAGGACAAGAAGACCTATGACGGCGAGATCGCCCGCGACCTCCTGGAACAGGAGGAGGAGGGCACGCTGTTCGAGGCGTTGGATCTCGCCCGGGGGCGCCTTGACGCGCTTTTGGCGGCGGAGAACTTCACCGGCGCCATGGAGGAACTTGCCACGCTGCGCGCGCCGGTCGATGCGTTTTTCGACTCCGTGACCGTGAACTGCGATAATGCGGACCTGAGGGCGAATCGGCTGCGACTGCTCGGCCATATCCGCGCCGCCCTCAACCAGGTCGCGGATTTTTCACGGATCGAGGGCTAGAATAACTTCATGAGTAAATGGGTTTATGCCTTCGGCGGCGGGGCCGCCGAGGGGGACGCCAAGATGAATGGGCTTCTGGGGGGCAAGGGCGCGAACCTCGCTGAAATGGCGAGCCTCGGCCTGCCGGTGCCGCCGGGCTTCACCCTCACCACCGAGATCTGCACCTACTACTACGCCAACTCCCAGACCTACCCCAAGGACCTGAAACCCGCGGTCGAGGCAGCGCTTCAGGCGGTGGAAAAGGCCGTCGGCGCCCGCTTCGGCGATGCCGCCAACCCGCTTCTGGTGTCGGTGCGGTCCGGCGCCCGCGCGTCCATGCCGGGCATGATGGACACGGTCCTCAAT
>JAHEKA010000230.1 GCA_024638585.1 Rhodospirillales bacterium | reverse complement strand
CCCGGAAATCGCCGCGCACGAAGGCGCCGTCGTTGCGCCGGTATTGCAGTTCCACCAGGCCGCGCAACAACTCGGCGCGTTCCAGGCTTTGGCCCTTTTCCACGCTGACGGTCATGCGCGAATAATCCTCGACCGAACCGATGCCGTAGATGCACGAGACGCTGGCGACGATGATCACGTCCCGGCGCTCCAGCAGCGCGCGGGTGGCGCCGTGGCGCATGCGGTCGATCTCCTCGTTGATGGAGGCGTCTTTCTCGATATAGGTGTCGGACCGGGGCACATAGGCCTCGGGCTGGTAGTAATCGTAATAGGAGACGAAATACTCCACCGCGTTGTCGGGGAAGAACCCCTTCATTTCGCCATAGAGCTGGGCGGCCAGCGTCTTGTTGGGGGCAAGAATCAGGGCCGGGCGCTTGAGCGCCTGGATCACCCGGGCCATGGTGAAGGTCTTGCCCGATCCGGTGACCCCCAGCAGCACCTGCTCGCGTTCGCCGCCTTTCAGCCCCGCCACCAGCTCGTCGATCGCCTCGGGCTGATCGCCGGCCGGCTGGAAATCGCTTTCCAGGCGGAACTCGGCCGCGCCCGTGGGCCGGGTGAAGGCGGGCCGGCGGCTCTCTGTGTCGTCCTTCAAGGTCATGGGTCCTATATAGGCCCATCGGCGCCCTCAGGAAAGGTCGGGGGAGGCCGGGACGGCCAAGGCTGTTCAGCCATGGGCGGCGCGGCGCGAACAGGCGCGGCGCGGCGGTGATCTGCCGGCCGGCAAATTTGTCGGTCGTTTTGCCTTGATCCTTGCGTTCCCGGTTGCGCGGGCGGGGCTTTGTGCTTAGCTTTGTGCTGACACTTTTTTCTCAAGGAACACTCCCATGTCCGCTCACCCTAGCTTGCTGGCCGCCCGGCTCGCGGCCGTCAAACCGTCCGCCACCATGGCGGCCACGGCCCGCGCCGCGGAGCTCAAGGCCGAAGGCCGGGACGTCATCGGCCTCGGCGCCGGTGAACCGGATTTCGACACCCCCGACAACATCAAGGAGGCGGCCATCGCCGCCATGCGGGCGGGGGACACCAAATATACCGTTGTCGACGGCACCCCGGCGCTGAAGGATGCGGTGGCGGACAAGTTCCGGCGCGAGAACGGGCTTGATTACAAGCGGTCCCAGGTGACCATAGCCTGCGGCGGCAAACACATCATCTTCAACGCCATGATGGCGACCCTGGACGAGGGCGACGAGGTGATCATCCCGGCGCCCTATTGGGTGAGCTATCCCGACATCGTGCTGATTTCCGGCGGCACGCCGGTGGCGATAGAGGCGCCGCTTTCCCAGGACTTCAAGATCACTCCGGAGCAGCTCGACGCGGCGATCACGCCGAAAACCAAATGGTTGCTGCTCAACTCGCCCTCCAATCCCACCGGAGCGGCCTATACGCGCGACGAGCTCAAAGCCCTGGCCGAGGTTCTTCTCGCCCATCCCCAGGTCTACATCCTGAGCGACGATATCTACGAACACGTCATCTATGACGGGTTCGAGTTCACCACCATCGCCCAGGTCGAGCCCAACCTCTATGACCGGACGCTGACCATGAACGGGGTGTCCAAGGCCTATGCCATGACCGGCTGGCGCATCGGTTACGCCGCCGGGCCGGAGCCCTTGATCAAGGCCATGGGCACGATCCAGTCCCAGTCGACCTCAAACCCGTGTTCGATCAGCCAGGCGGCGGCGCTGGAGGCCTTGACCGGGCCCCAGGACTTCATTCCCGAGCGCGCGGCGGCTTTCTGCGAGCGCCGCGACCGGGTCGTGGAACTGCTCAATCAGGCGCCCGGAATCACCTGTCCCGCGCCGGATGGGGCCTTCTACGTCTATCCCGGCTGCGACGGGCTGATCGGCAAGACCACGCCCGATGGAGACGTCTTGAAGGACGATACCGCCGTGACCGCCTGGCTGCTTGAAGCCGAGGGCGTGGCCGTCGTTCAGGGGGCGGCCTTCGGGGTTTCGCCCTGTTTCCGCATCTCCTACGCAACGTCGATGGAGGTCCTGGAAGACGCCTGCAAGCGCATCACTCGCGCCTGCGAAAGCCTGACCTGAGCCCAGGGCCCGGAATTCCAGATTCTCCTTGCAAAGGCCCAAGCCGTCCCTGACAATTTCAGGCAATGACCGAGGCTGCCGGTCGCGGGTCCGTCTTCTGACGGGTCCGGGCGCGGGCCCGACAGGGGCCGGCGCGGCAGGCTGGGCGGGGGCGCTCGTCCCCTTCGGCCGGCTGCCCAACCACCAGGGGCCCCCTCCGGGGGTGCCTGGATAGAGAGCCGGAAATCCAACAAAATCCGGTGGGGAGAGCTGATATGACCGAAGTGCAAGGAGGAGTCCGCTGCGTCGCGCTGGTGGGCCCCTATCTCAGCGGAAAAACCACCCTGATGGAGAGCATGCTGCACGTGGCCGGCGCCGTCCACCGCAAGGGCAGCGTCACCGAAGGCACGACCGTGGGGAATTTCTCGGTCGAGGCCAGGGCCCGGCAGATGGGCGTCGAGATGACGGCCGCCCATGCCAATTACCTGGGCGATGAATGGCGGTTCCTGGATTGTCCCGGCTCCGTGGAATTCGCCCAGGATTCGCTGAACGCGCTGGCCTGCGCCGATGCGGCGGTGGTTGTGTGCGAGCCCGAACCCGACCGGGCGGTGACCCTCGCTCCGGTGCTCAAGCATCTTGAGGACGCCGGCATCCCCCACATCCTGTTCATCAACAAGATGGAGGAAGTCACCCTTCCCGTGGCCGATATCATTGCCGGCCTGCAGCAGGTCTCCAATCTGCCCCTGGTATTGCGCCAGGTGCCGATCCGCGAGGGCGAGGGCGTGACCGGGTACGTGGATCTCGCCAGCGAGCGGGCTTATCACTACAACACCGACGCCGTTTCCGACGTCGTTCCGGTGCCCGACGACATGGCCGCCCCGACGGCGGAGGCGCGCAACGAGATGCTGGAATCGCTGGCCGATTTCAACGACGATCTGCTCGAAAGGCTGCTGGAAGAGGATATCCCCGACACCAGCGACATTTACGCCAACCTCGCCCAGGACCTGCAGGGCAACCTGATCGTCCCGGTGGTGCTGGGCGCGGCGCTCCACGACAATGGCGTGAAGCGCCTCTTGAAGCTGTTGCGCCATGAAGTGCCCCCGGTTGCCAAGACGCTGGAGCGCAAGGGGCTCCCGGCCGAGGGCGAGACCGTGGCCCAGGTGTTCAAGACGGCCCATGTGCCTCATGCCGGCAAACTCTCCATCGCGCGGATTTGGCGCGGTTCGGTGAAGGACGGCGAGACGCTGAACGGCGAGCGGGTCTCCGGCCTGTTCCAAGTCCAGGGCGAGGAGCGGGAGAAGATCGGCAGCGCCGAGGCCGGCGAGGTGGTCGGCTTCGGACGCATGGAGGACGTCAGGACCGGCGACGTGCTTACGCCGTCCGGCAACGCGCCCGAGATCGACGGCTGGCCGGAGCCCTTGCAGCCGGTCTATGGCTTCGCCGTCGGCACGGAAAACAAGGCCGACGAGGTCAAGCTGTCCGGCGCGCTTGCCAAGCTCACGGAAGAAGACCCGTCCCTTGTGATCACCCACAATGCCGATACCAATCAGATGCTGCTGGAAGGGCAGGGGGAGATGCACCTCCTGGTCGCGTTCGACCGGTTGGAAAGCAAGTTCAACCTCAAGGCCACCAAGGTCCGGCCCGATGTTCCCTACAAGGAGACCATCCGCAAGTCGACCTCGGTGCAGGGCCGCTTCAAGCGCCAGACCGGCGGCCACGGCCAATTCGGCGACGTCCATGTCGACATCCGGCCGCAGCCGCGCGGCGGCGGGTTCGAATTCGAGGACAAGATCTTCGGCGGGCACATCCCCAAGCAGTACATCCCGGCGGTGGAAACCGGCGTGAAGGAATACCTGGTGCGCGGGCCGCTCGGCTTCCCGGTGGTGGACTTTGCCGTGACCTTGACCGACGGGTCCTACCATGCGGTGGATAGTTCGGAGCAGGCCTTCAAGCAGGCCGCCCGCATCGCCATGACCGAAGGCATGCCGAAATGCGATCCCGTGCTGCTGGAACCGATCTACGAGGTCAAGATCGACGTGCCCAGCGAGTTCACGTCCAAGGTCCACAGCCTGGTCTCCGGGCGGCGCGGCCAGCTGTTGGGGTTCGACACCCTGGAAGGCTGGCGGGGATGGGACCAGGTGGTCGCCCACATGCCTCAGGCGGAGATCGGCGATCTGATCATCGAATTGCGGTCGCTGACCTTGGGGGTCGGCAATTTCCACGCGACCTTCGATCACATGAACGAATTGTCCGGGCCGGATGCCGACAAGATCGTTCGCGCGCGCCAGGGGGAAGCCGCAGCCGCGCAATAGGAGGGTCCCGGCCACAGGCGATTTCGTCCTGGCAGCGGGTGTGGGACGCGCTATAGTGCGCCCGCTCCGAGCGGCGGGGCCTATCGTGCCGCCGGGGAAAACCGATTGGTCCAGGTAGAAGTAAGAGAGAGCAAATGACTGTTTCAGAGTCCGATGGCCCTGCGGCCGTCTCCGAGATCAAGACCTTCCGTTATGAAAAGCCCGCGTCCCTTGATGGCGACAAGATGATCGTGGATCTGGCCGGAAGCGACATCATTCGCGGCCGCGTCCAGGTGGTCCGCAAAGGTGGTGAGAACAACCTCCATTCCCATGAGGGTATGGATGGGTTCTGGTTGGTGCTGAGCGGCCGCGTCCGGTTCTATGGCCCCGGCGACGCGGTCATCGGGGAATTCGGCCGCCATGAGGGGATCCTGATTCCCCGCGGCGAATCGTACTGGTTCGAATCGGCGGACGAGAGCCAGGATCTCGAGCTTCTGCAGATGGCAGGGTTCGAAAAAGGGACCAGGGTTCGGCGCGTGGATGTCGATCCCCTGCGCATCAACCCCGACGAGGTGACCATCACACGGGCGGCGTCCGCCGGTGGGTCGGCTTCGGAGAATGAAAAA
>JAHEKA010000229.1 GCA_024638585.1 Rhodospirillales bacterium | reverse complement strand
CGCGATCTCGAGGGAGGTGATATCGGCATGGGGATGGGGCGAGCGCACGAAGGCGGCATAGAGCTGGCCGGCCAGGTTGACGTCGTCGCTAAACGATCCCCGCCCCGTCAACAAGCGGTGGTCTTCCCTGCGCGGAAGTGGCGCGCCGATTCCGGTGCTCATGAGTGCCGATGTCCCCCTGCGATGCCGCGCAAACCGGTGGGCCGGATGACAACGCGGTCTGTCTTGTTCGCCCCGATTATCGGGTGTCTTCCCTCCCAAGCCAAGCCGTTGTCCGCGGGCGCCGGCGGCGACAGGCGATAGCCCGAAGGGTGAGATATGGATCTGCGGCGCCTTGGCGTATGATGATCGGAGTCCATCCGCCGTCCGGCGGCAAGAAAACCGATCTATCGAGGGAGGAGACCATGGCCCTGGGTCCGCTCGCCACCACCACCGTCGGCAGTTTTCCGAGGCCCGCCTGGCTGGCCGACGTGACCCGTTCGCGCGCCGCCTTCCGGCTCGAAGGCGAAGCCCTCACCGAAGCCCAGGACGACGCCGTCTCCCTGATCCTCAAGGAACAAGAGGAAGCCGATCTCGACATCGTGACCGACGGCGAACAACGGCGCGAGAGCTTCGTCATGTACCTGCCGGCGAGCTGGGAAGGCGTCGATACCGAGAACCTCAAAGAAAAACGCGTCTACCGCAACAAGGTGCAGCCGCGCCCGGTGCCGCGCATCGTCGGCAAGGTGAAACGCAGGGAAGCGCTAATGACACCGGACGTCGCCTTCGCCAAGGCGCACACATCGAGGCCGCTCAAGATGGCGGTGCCGGGACCGATGACGGTAATCGACAGCACCCTGAACGAGGCCTATGACGACGAGGGCGCCCTCGCCATGGACATCGCAGAAGCGGTGAACGGGGAACTGCGGGACCTTCAGGAGGCGGGCTGTGACGTGCTGCAACTCGATGAGCCGGCGATGACCCGCTACCACGACAAGGTCGCCGATTACGGCGCGGCGGCGCTGGACCGGGCGCTTGAAGGCATCACCGTACCCACCATCGTGCATCTCTGCTTCGGCTATCCCGGCGGCTTGAGCCTGCA
Organism: Rhodospirillales bacterium; assembly: GCA_024638585.1. GTDB lineage: Bacteria > Pseudomonadota > Alphaproteobacteria > SMXQ01 > SMXQ01 > SMXQ01. The sequence continues at coordinate 3,913 of JAHEKA010000229.1, read as the reverse complement.
GCACGAATACGAATACCCCGAACTCCTCGAAAATTTGATGAAAACGCGCATCGGCGGCTTCGCCGTCGAATTCGGCCGGTCCAGCTTCGATCCCGAAGTGCTCAAGGCCTGCGGCGACCGCATCGTCATGTTTGGCTGCATCGATCCGGGCGCCGCCCCGGTGCCCGATGTCGACGCGGTCAAGGCACGGTTGGCTGAGGCCCTCGCCCATCTCGACCCGGCCCAGGTCTGGCTGGCGCCCGATTGCGGGCTGATGACCATCGACCGCAATATGGCGCGGGAAAAGGTCGCGGTCATGGTGCAGGCCGCAAAGGAACTGCGCGCGGCACTCTGAAGCACCGGCGCCAACCGGCTCGATCCGCGAAATCGGCCGCCCCTCTTCCATGGCGGTCTCCAGAGCGGCGCCGGGTGCGCTTCGCCTGGAGGCTGAAAGCCAGTCAGGACCCGTCAACGAGCGCCCTATACACGGGCCAAACGCTACGAGATACAATCAACCCCCTGAAATTCCGTGTTTTTGGTTGCGACTGCTTCGCAATTGCATGTATGGTAGGGATCGAAAACCGAGCGTTCTCCCCGCCGCCGTGGCGGCCATGGGGCCAAGCCGACGCTACACCGCTCGACAAGCGGCATCACACCACAAACAAATTCGAGGAAACCGGCCCATGACCGAAACGAAACTCAACGCGCCTCTCCCGAAGCAGCCCCCCATAGGGCCCGGTGCCTCGGGCCTGGCCGCGATGGAGGTCCTGCTGACCCGCAGCTCCAACAACATGCTGATGGACCCGGCCCCGGACGGCAGCTATCTGGACCTGATCCTGCAAGCCGCGTCCCGGGCGCCGGATCACGAACGCCTGCGCCCTTGGCGCTTCGTCCTGATTCGCGGTGCCGCCCGCGAAGCTTTCATAAAACTGCTCCGCGAGGCGTCGCTGGCGCGGGACCCGGAATTTCCACCGGCCAAGCTCAACAAGCTCGAACGCCTCGGGCAGACCCCGTTGATCATCGCGCTCGGCACCGATTTGAAAGACAGCCCCTTCCCCGAGAACGAGCAGGAACTGTCCGTCGCCGCCGCCGCCATGAATATGCTGAACGCCGTCCATGCGCTGGGCTATGCCGGTAAGTGGGTGACCGGCGCCAATTCCCACGATCCTGCGGTCCACGCGGCGCTCGGCTTCCACGCGCCCAACCGGATTCTCGGCTTTCTGCTGATCGGCACCGCGCGGATGGCCCTGCCGGAGCACGAACGCCCCGTGCCGGCCGACTATGCGGTCGAATGGTTGGGGCCTGAGGAGACCCGCGCCCTCGATTGAGCGGATTCCCGCGGTTCAGAAATACGTGCCGCTCTGGGTCACCACTTCGCCGCCGAGGCCGAGCTTGAACCGCGCGATCCCGGGCGCGGTCTGGGTGTCGATCCCACCGAGATCGAGCCACGCGGTGCCCGCCTTGCGCAGTTCGGTGACGGCCCGCCACAAGAGCAGGTTATGAGCGTTCAACTGCCGTCCTTCATCGCCGGTCCAGGCGGCGGCGTAGGTCGCCGATGCACCGTGGCGGATCATCGCGATGCCGGCGATGGCGACATTGCCGCTGAACGCAACCCAGACCTTGACGGCACTCTCGGATTTCGACCGGCCCGACAGCCGGTGCATTTCCCGGATCAGATCGCCGGACGGACCGGCATAGCGCCGGCGCTTTCGAAAGGCGTCATAGGCGGTGATCGCCACCTCGAACGTCCGCTCGGCCGCGGCCGGGCGAACGCGGACGCCGGCCTTCTCCGCCGCCACCAGCGCGTTGCGCCAACTGCCGCCGAGACCCGCCCGGAGTTTGTCCTCCGCCGGGCGGATGTCGAGCCACACCGTGGCGTAGCCCGTGACCATCCGGCGCAGGCCGAGATCCTTCATCAGCGCTTCGCTCTCCGCGCCGTCGGGCAGGTCGGGAAGCCAGAACAGAAGATCGCTGACGCGCGGCGCGGTGGCCTGTTTGACCGCGCGCAGGACATCGGCGCGCGCGGCGGCCGAGAGGTCCTCGAGCCAGACCGGGCCGCGAACGATCCGGTTGATGCTGCCCAACCGCCAATCCCAGGTGCGAAACGCCTGAACCAGGGCGACGGGGCGTCCGTCAAGATCGACGATGTGGCGGCGCACCTGCGCGCGGTGAAGCGCGGCGATGGCGTCGCCATAGTACCAGGCCTGTTCCAGGCTTGACCGGCCGGCGCGGGAGAACAGCGCTTGCCAATCGCCGAACGCGGCGGCATGGGGTTCTGCGAAAGGAATGGGGGAATCTACGATGTGATCGGGAACCATGGCGCCATCATGGAAGTTTCCGCCGCCCCCCGCAATTCGTATAGTCGCCCCCATGATCGCACTGTTCCGAAAACCCGAAACGATCCGTGGCGTGGCCGTCCCCCGGCGACGCTTCACCATTTGGGCCGCCGTCTATTTTGCCCTCTTGGTCGCCCTGCCGGTGCTGGCGCTTGCCTTTGCCCTGGACACACTGGTGTTTTTTGCCATCGACCGGCCGCTCGGGACCTGCCTCGCGGTGCTGTGCTGGGCCGGATAGGGCCCGCGGGAGCCCAGCCAGGGGAACGCCAGCAAGCCCCGGAATGGCGGAATTCCGCCCCCGGCCGGCCCACTCACGTCGATTGCGCGCTTCGGGCAAAGCCGGTACTCTCAGCGCGAACAAGAAACGCGAACCGGGTTCCCACAAGAAAGAACCAAACCCGACCGATCTGATCGGCAGGGGCGGCCCGGACGAAGGAGGAAACCACATGGCATTCGACATCATCATCCGGGGCGGCACCATCGTCGATGGCGCGGGCATGCCGGGCTACCAGGCCGACGTCGGCATCCGCGACGGCATCATCGCCGAGATCGGCGATCTTTCCGGCGAAATCGCCGACGAGGTCATCGACGCCGAGGGCCACGTCGTGGCGCCGGGCTTCATCGACGGCCACACCCATACCGACGCCCAGGTGTTCTGGGACGATATCGGCAGCAATTCCTGCTGGCAGGGCGTGACCAGCGTGGTCATGGGCAATTGCGGATTTTCCATGGGACCTTGCGCGGAGAAGGACAAGGACCTGGTGCTGCACAATTTCGAGCGCGCCGAGGATATCCCCCGGGAAGCGATGATCGAAGGGGTGCCGTGGAGCTGGGAAACCTATCCGGAATACCTGGACACGATCGACGCGATGCCCAAGGGCCTGAACTACGCCGGCTTCGTCGGCCATTCGGCCATGCGCACCTACGCCATGGGCGAACGCGCCATGGAGGAGGAAGCCACCGCGGACGACCTCGAGATCATGAAGCAGCAGCTCGAACTGAGCCTGCGCGCAGGCGCGCTCGGTTTTTCCACCTCGCGCACCTTTTCCCACCGCCTGCCCACCGGCAAGCCGGTGGCGAGCCGGCTGGCGTCATGGGACGAGGTGGTGGAACTCACCAAAACCATGAAAAATCTCGGCACCGGCATCTTCCAGATCGCCCGGGAGAACGTCATCACCGATCCCGAAGAGCGCGACAAGGAACACGAGCAGATGAAGTATCTGGCCGTGGATATCGGCGTGCCCTGCACCTTCGGCGGCACCTGGTACAAGCGCCCCAACCCGGAAGCCTGGCGCACCCAGTTCCGCATGGTGGACGAGACCATCGCCGCCGGCGGCAAGATGATGATCCAGGCGACCTCGGCCTGGAACGGCTCGCTGAGGTCGTTCGAAACGGCGACCCCCTATGACTTCATCCCGGTCTGGAAGGATTTCCGGAAGTTGCCGCTCGAAGAACAGGAAAAGGGCCTGCGCGATCCCGAAATGCGGGCCAAGCTGGTCGATGCCGTGAAGAACCACGTGCACAAGCCCGACCCGGCCCTGCCGAACCTGTACCAGCGGCCGGTGGACTGGGACTGGGTGTTCCCTTACGACCGCACC
>JAHEKA010000228.1 GCA_024638585.1 Rhodospirillales bacterium | reverse complement strand
ATATTCGCTCGGCTTGCGTTGCAACCTGATTCCCGACTCTTTCTGATAAGAAGCGAAGGAACGGTGCTTGGTCTCCATGTCGAGCTGCGTACGCAGGAACGGAACCCAGCCGCAGCCCCCCTCGAAGAACGCGAACTTGAGCCTGGGGAAGCGGTCCATGACACCGGAGAACACCAGCCGCGTGATGGTGTGCATGTAGGTCATGGGAAAACCGGTGCAGGAAGATAGAAAGCGCATCGGTTCGAACCGGTCGGCGCCGATCAGCCAGGGATGCGCCGTCTGGGATTCGAAGGCGCGAGCCGCGGGGTGGACCAGAATCGGAACGTCGTGCTGCTCGGCCACCTCGTAGAGCGGCCACATGGCGGGATCGTCGAGATCGCAATCGCCATAGCCGCCGGTGACCTTGACGGCCCGAATGCCCAGCGCCTCCACCGATCGGATGAATTCGGCGACCGCCCCCTTCATATCCGGCAGGTACAGCCAGGAGACCGGGATGAAGCGGTCTTCGTCCTTGACGGCGTCGGCGGCAAAATCGTTGAAGGCCTGGGCCATGGCATTGCCCAGATCGTCGTCGAGCTCATAGAGGAAGGGCCGGTTGTCGGGGATCAGGACCTGAACGTCGAAGCCCTCTTCATCCATCTCCACCTTTCGCAGATCGAGGTCCCAACGGGTGGTCTTGAAGCGGTGAATGAGTTCGCCGTTGCGATAGAAAGCGACGGTATCGTCGTCCACGGTTTCGATCTGGCCCTTGGCCGCGTGATTGACGTGATCGAGGAAGGGGATGGGCCAATAATGGGTATCGCAATCGATCGACTTCATCGCGGCTTCCTCGCCCTCTTCGATGATGCTGCCTTTATGGCGGTTGATTCATCGTACTCCTGGGCTCGATCGGGGGTCAACGCGGCCAGGCCAAGCGGCACGCACCGCCTGGATGCATCAAATCTGTTGTGGTAGGGCTGGTTGGGACCGCTAGATGTGGTGTAATCTGGCACGAACATGCTGAACCCCCGGCTCAAAGACCTAATCCCCTACCCGTTCGAGCGGCTGACCGCGCTGCTCGATGGGCTGACGCCGCCGGCCGGTGCCGAACCGATCTTCATGTCCCTCGGCGAACCGCGCCACGAGCCCCCCGCCTTCGTCGCCGAAACCCTGGCCGGCGCCGCCGCCGACTGGGGCCGCTACCCGCCGTTACGCGGCACACCGGAATTCCGCGCCGCGGTCGCCGACTGGCTGACCGTCCGATTTGACCTGCCCGAGCGGTTCATCACCGCCGACGCCAATGTGCTGCCGGTTGCCGGCACCCGCGAGGCGATCTTCATGTTCGCGCTCACAGCGGTTCCGCCACAGGCCGCGGACGGCGAGGGGAGGCGCCCCTTGGTGCTGGTGCCCAACCCGCTCTACCACGTCTATTCCGGGGCGGCGGTGATGGCGGGAGCGGAACCCGTTTTCCTGCCGGCGACCGCGGAAACCGATTTCCTGCCTGATTTCCGCGCCCTGGACACGCAAGTGTTCCGGCGCACCGCGCTGGTTTACCTGTGCTCGCCCTCCAATCCCCAGGGATCCGCCGTCCCGCTGGAAGAGCTTCGCGCGTTGATCGGCCTTGCCATGGACCATGATTTCATCGTCGCCGTGGACGAGTGCTATTCGGAACTTTATTTCGATACGCCCCCCGCCGGCGCCCTGGAAGCGGCGGCCGCGTTCGGAGACCGCGCGGGCGAGGCGCTCGATCATGTGGTGGTGTTCAATTCCTTGTCGAAACGGTCGAGCGCGCCGGGGCTGAGGTCCGGCTTCATCGCCGGCGGCGCGGAACTGATCGAAGCCTTCGCGGCCTTGCGCAATTTCGCCTCCGTGCAGTCGCCGCTGCCCGTCATCGCGGCGGCGGAAAAGCTATGGCGCGACGAAGCGCATGTCGCAGCGGGGCGCGCGCGCTATCGCGAGAAGCTCGACCTCGCCGATCAATCATTGGACGGACAGTTCGGTTTTTACCGTCCCGATGGCGGGTTTTTCTTGTGGCTTGATGTCGGCGACGGTATGGATGCGGCGCGCAGGCTTTGGACTGAAGCGGGGCTCAGGGTGCTGCCCGGCAGTTGCCTGTGCCCGCCGGGGGACGTGCTGAGCCATCCGGGCGCAGCATATATCCGGCTTGCCTTGGTCCATGAGCCCGATACCATTGCCGAGGCATTGTCCCGCTTGAAGCGGGTCTTGAACTAGGAGGTCGCCAGAGCCATGGCGCGAGCCACGTTCGACAGCGGAAAGACTCCGTTCCTGCCCCAAGGGATGAGTGCCTTCCTGCGCCGGCGCGCGATCGAAGCCTGGGGCCTTACCGTCATTGCCCTCGGCGCCGCACTGCTGATGGCGATTGCCAGCTTCTCGCCCAACGATCCGTCGCTCAACAAGGCGGTAGACGGGCCGGTCGCCAATTGGCTGGGTGCGCCGGGTGCCGTGATCGCCGATATCAGCCTGCAATCGATCGGCCTTGCCGCGCTGATCCCGGGAGTCGTGTTGCTGGGCTGGGGCTACCGGATCATGACCGGCAGAGGGCTCGGTACCCTGTGGCTGCGGATCGCCCTGTTGCCGCTGGCCCTGCTCCTGGCCGCGACCGGCGCCGCCGGGTTCGAGGCCCCGGCAAGCTGGCCGCTGCGATCGGGCTACGGCGGGTACCTTGGATATTTCGCACTATCGGAAACCGGAGGTTTCCTGGGAAACCTGGGCCTAAGCGCACATATTTTTACCGTCAGCCTGCCGGTCCTCGCCGCCGGGTTGGCCGTCCTGTTCTATGTCCTCGGGTTCTCCACCACCGAATGGCGCAGCGGCAGCCGCGTTGCCCTGCGCGGCGCCAAGGTCGGCGGGCGCATCGCCGGACGGGGCGCAGCCGCCGGCTTGAGCGCGGGCCGCGGCTTGACCGCCTCCGTGCGGCGCACATGGGCGGCGCGCGGTACCCGGGTCGAACCCCGCCTTACCGAGGTGCCGCAACAGGAACTGGAACCGCGCGCTGAACCGGTGCTGACCCGCGAACCGGAACCACCGGCACAACCGGCCCCGGCCAAAGACCTTGTGGCCCCCCGGGCCGACCCCGCCAAACCGGGACCCCGCGCCCGGGCGGCGCGTCAAACCACCCTCGACCTGGTGCGCGACGGGGATTATACGCTGCCGTCGCTCGATCTCTTGGACGTGGGGAATGACGGCGGCGGCGCCATGGAACAAACCAAGGAGTCGCTTGAGGCCAACGCCCGCCTGCTGAAAGGGGTGCTGGAGGATTTCGGGGTTCAGGGGGAAATTCTCAAGGTGCGTCCGGGGCCGGTCGTGACGCTTTATGAATTGGAACCGGCGCCGGGCATCAAGTCGTCCCGGGTGATCGGCCTGGCCGACGACATCGCGCGGTCGATGAGCGCGGTCAGCGTCCGCATCGCCGTGGTTCCGGGCCGCAACGTGATCGGGATTGAACTGCCCAACGCGCGCCGGGAAATGGTGTACCTGCGCGAGCTGCTTTCGTCCGATGGCTACGAACGCACCTCGTCCAAACTCACCCTGGTGCTGGGCAAGGATATCGGCGGCGCCCCGGTGATTGCCGACCTTGCGCGAATGCCGCACCTGTTGATCGCCGGGACCACCGGCTCAGGCAAGTCGGTCGGCATCAACACCATGATCCTGTCGCTGCTCTACCGGCTGACGCCGGAAGAGTGCCGCTTCATCATGATCGACCCGAAGATGCTGGAGCTGTCCGTCTATGACGGCATCCCCCACCTTTTGACTCCGGTGGTGACGGAACCGGGCAAGGCGGTGGTGGCCTTGCGCTGGACGGTCAAGGAAATGGAAAGCCGCTACGCCGCGATGTCCCATCTCGGGGTGCGCAACATCGCGAGCTTCAATCAGCGTCTGAGCGAACTCAAGCGCAAGGGCACGCCCTTGGTGCGCCCGGTGCAGACCGGTTACGACCCGGACACCGGAAAGCCGATCATGGAGGAGCAGGAGCTCGACCTCAATCCGCTGCCGCTGATCGTCGTCGTGGTCGACGAGATGGCCGACCTGATGCTGGTCGCGGGCAAGGAGATCGAAGGCGCGGTTCAGCGCTTGAGCCAGATGGCCCGGGCCGCCGGCATCCACATCATCATGGCGACCCAGCGCCCCTCGGTCGATGTCATTACCGGCACAATCAAGGCCAATTTCCCGACCCGGGTCAGCTTCCAGGTGACGTCCAAGGTTGACAGCCGCACGATCCTGGGCGAGGGCGGGGCCGAACAACTGCTCGGCCAGGGCGACATGCTCTACATGGCAGGAGGCGGCCGCCTGACCCGCATTCACGGGCCCTTCGTGTCGGATGCCGAGGTCGAGAGGGTGGTCGCCGCCCTCAAGGAACAGGGCGAGCCGGAATATGTGGAAGAGGTGACCGAGGACGAAACCGCGGGCTTCGAGGCGGGCGGCATGGACTCGGGTGACGCGCTCTACGATCAGGCGGTGGCCCTGGTGCTGCGCGAACGCCGTGCATCCACCAGCTTTATCCAGCGGCATCTCCAGATCGGCTACAACCGCGCGGCGCGGATCATGGACCAGATGGAGGCGGAAGGGGTTGTCAGCCAAGCCAACCATGCCGGCAAGCGCGAAGTCCTGCCGGGCTCCGGCGCCTGACCCGGCCATATTTCCGCCCCATCGCGAGGCTAGCCTGCCTTATGTCCTCATCCGCCCCTAAGCGAGTCCCTGCCGCCTTGGTGGCCGCTGTTGCTGCCGCCGCGCTGATCCTTTCCACTGGCGGCAGCACCATGAAGCCGGCCCTGGCCCAGGAGAGCGCGCCCCGCGCCAAGACCATCAAGCGGGTGGAGACCTATCTCAATTCGATCAAGTCCCTACGTGCGCGATTTCTGCAGGTCTCGCCCACCGGCGAGGTTGCACGCGGCACGGTGCTGATTTCCCGGCCGGGGAAACTCAGGATCGAATACGACCCGCCCTCTCCGGTCTTGATCCTGACTCAGGGCTCCTACCTGATGCTGTTCGACAAG
>JAHEKA010000227.1 GCA_024638585.1 Rhodospirillales bacterium | reverse complement strand
CGCCGTCGACGGTGATCTTGACCCGGACCGGGATCGGCACATCGTGATCGCCGTCATTATCGAGCCAGGTCTCGGTCTCATAGATGCCGTCGGGCATTTCGCGGATCCGCGCCCGGGCCGCCGCCTCCCCGGCATCGAGAATCGCCGTCACCGCGCCGAAGAACGTCTCCAGCCCATAGCGTTCGGCCAGCCCCCGGGTGAGGTCGCGGCCCAGCAGGCACCCCGCGAGCTGGGCCGAAATATCGCCCATCAGCTCGACCGGCAAACGGGTGTTGTTCTCGATGATGCGATAGACCTCGTCGATCGGCGCGCCCTTGGACCACAGCTTGATCGAGCGCAGCTGCAGCCCTTCTTCAAATATATCGCGCGAGCGCGGGGTCGAGCCGCCGATGTCGATCCAATGCACGTTGATGGCGAAAAAGCCGATCAGCGTGGCCCCCTCGGACCCGCCGTAGATCGGCGTGTACATCACCGTGTTGTTGAGGTGCTGGCCCTGGACGGCGGCATGATTGCACACCACGACGTCGCCCTCGAATAGGCGCTCGCGGCCGTAGATCTTCAATCCGTCGCGCACCGCGGTGCCCACAGAATCGGCGACGAACGGCGGCATGCCGCCGGTCGACTGGGCCACCAGCTGGCCGTTCGCGTCCACCAGGCCGACGGCGAAATCCTTGTATTCATAGATGTAGGGGCTGAACGCGGTGCGCGTGATATTGGCGTCGATCTGGTCGGTGATGCCAATGATGCCGTGGCGGATCACCTCCAGTGTAATCGGATCGATCGCCGTGTCCCCGGCCTTGGCACTGTCGGTCCCCGCTTCCATATGCCTTATGCCTCCCCGCAATGAATGCGGATCTCATGGAGATCGCCGATCTCGAAGCGGTCGTTCGGGCCGACCAGGGTGGTGGAGCCGAATTCCTCGATCACCGCGGGGCCGGAGGCCTGAAACCCGGGGGCGAGCGACGCGCGATCGTAGATTTTCGTGGTCACCGCTTCGCCCTGGAACATCACCGGGCGTTCCACCTCCCCGACGGCGTCCCCGGAGATGCGCGGGAGGCGCGCGATATCGGGGCGGTCCATGGCGGCAAAGGCGGACAGGTGCACGGCCTGGAATTCGACCTCGGCCTTGGCGTCGGCATGGCCGTAGCGGCGCTTGTAATCGCGGGCAAAGGCATCCCGGATCGCCGCCACGTCGCGCAGGCCCGAAACCGGCACCTTGATGTTGTGGCGCTGGCCGCAATAGCGCATCTCCGCGTGATGTTCGAAATAGACATCCTCGGCCCCGAAGTCGCGCTTGAGCGCGGTGGCGGCGGTGTCCTCCATGGCCAGGAACTGCTGCGCCATGGCGTCGACCATCGGTTCGTCGAGCGGCCCGGTAAAGGTCTCCGCCGCATCGATCCGGGCATCGGCCAGAAGCATGCCGATGGCGGAGAAGTTCCCCGGCTCCGGCGGCACGATGACGAGGGGAATGTTGAGCTCGCGGGCGAGGTTGGCCGCATGCAAAGGCCCGCCCCCGCCATAGGAAAACAGCGCAAAATCGCGCGGGTCCAGGCCGTGTTCGACCGAGACCCGGCGGATCGCGCCGGCCATGGTGACGGTGGCGATGGCCAGGATGCCTTCGGCCATGCGAAGGGCGCCGTCGGTTCCTTCATAACCGAGGGGCGCCGCCACCTGCCCGGCAATGGCCCGGGTCGCCCCGTCGGTGTCGAGCTTGAGCTTGCCGCCCAGGAATTTCTCGGCGTTGAGGCGGCCCAGCACCAGGTTCGCGTCGGTCACGGTTGGCCGCGTGCCGCCCTGGCCGTAGCAGACCGGGCCCGGGCTGGAGCCTGCGCTCTCGGGCCCCACATGGAGCCGCGTTTGGTCGTCGAGCCAAGCGATGGAGCCGCCGCCGGAGCCCACCTCGACGATGTCGATGACCGGCGACTTGATGGGGAAACCCTTGACGTAGCCGTTGACGTAATAGACCGAATCCACGGAGAAACGGCCCTGGTCGATCAGCGCGCATTTCGCCGTGGTGCCGCCCATGTCGAAGGAGATCAGGTTCTTGAGCCCCAGCGCCTGGGCGTAGGCGCCGGCACCGATGCAGCCGCCGATGGGCCCGGATTCCACCAGCGCAACCGGCTGGCGGCAGGTGCGGTCGACGGAGATCAGGCCGCCATTGGATCCCATCATGAAAAGCGATCCACCGAACCCGCGGCCCTCCATATCGCTTTCCAGGCGGCGCACATAGGTGCTGACCTGGGGCCCGACATAGGCGTTGGCGGCAGCGGTGGAGGAGCGTTCGTATTCGTACCATTCCCGGGTCAATTCCGTTGAATAGGTCACGTAGGCGCCCGGCAGGTGGGACTTGAGGATTTCCGCCGCCTCAACCTCATGGCGGGGATCGAGATAGGAATTCATGAAGAAGACGGCGACGGCCTCCACATCGAGGGACTTGAGCCGGCCCGCCAGGTCCGCCAGCGCCTGGCCGTCGAGCGGCGCGATGATCTCCCCGTCGGCGCCGATCCGCTCCGTCACTTCGAAGCGCAGGTCCCGGGGGATCAGCGGCTCGTCCCGCTCGTAGTAAAGGTCGAACGGGTCGGGCCGGTTGGCGCGGGCGATTTCCAGGACATCGCGGAACCCCTTGGTCGTCACCAGTGCCGTCTTGGCGCCCTGGCGCTGGATCAGGGAATTGATGACCAGCGTCGTGCCGTGGTTAAGCAACTCCGCATCGGCCGGACCGACCCCGGCCTGATCGAAACAGCTGAGGATGCCATCCACGAAATTGCCGTAGGTGGTCGGGCTCTTGGCGTAGATCACGTCCTTGGTGACCGGATCGAACGCGACAAGATCGGTGAACGTGCCCCCGATATCGACGGCGACGGCGAAACTCATTCAAATCTCCCTACAGCCTTACCCCTTGTTCTTGCGCCATATGACATACACCAGTTCCGAAAATCCCCCAACGGCGAAGCGGCCGCCTTACGAAACAAGGGTGACAGGCGTGATAGAATGGCGATAGGGTTGCCGCAAAACACGCCCGCCCGGCCAATGGGCGGCCTGGCATTAATCAAGGGAGGTTCTTTATGACCCCGAATTCTTTTGTTTCCCTGCGGTCTCGGCCGCTGCTCACCGGGCTTGCCGCGATCGCGGCGTCCGCCGCATTTTCCGCCGCCGCGACCGCCGACGTCATGGGTTTCTACAAGGGCAAACGCGTCGCCATCTATGTGGGCAATCATCCGGGCGGCGGTTACGACGCCTATACGCGCCTGCTGGCGCGCAACATCGGCCGCCATATTCCCGGCAGCCCCGGCACGGTGGTGCGCAACATGCCAGGCGCCGCCGGCGTCCGGCTCGCCAACTATCTCTACAATTCGGCCAAGAAGGACGGCACGGAGATCGGCGTGTTTGCGTCTTCGTCCGCCTTCGCGCCGCTGTTCGGCAACAAGAAGGCCAAATACGAGATCAATAAGTTCACCTGGATCGGCAACATCGACCAGACCACCGGCACCTGCACCGCTTGGCATACCTCCGGTTTCAAGACGTTCGACGACCTTCTGAAGAGTTCCGCCCTGTTCGGCGCGACCGGCCCCACCGGCGTCAATTCCGAACATCCCCGCGGCTTCAACGCCCTTGTCGGCACCCGGATCAAGGTGATTCACGGCTATCCGGGCTCCACCGGCGTTCTCCTGGCGATGAAGCGCGGCGAGGTCCAGGGCGGCTGCGGTTTCGCCCTGTCGTCTCTCAAGGCGCGGCGGCGCAAGGAATGGAAATCGGGCAAGCTTCGCGTCCTGGTCCAGACCGGATTCAAGAAGCATCCCGAGCTCGCCGGCATTCCCCACATTTACGATTACGTGAAGACCGACGAGGACAAAAAGGTCCTCGACCTGATCTACGGGCGTCACATCCTGGGCCGGCCCCTTGCCGCACCCCCAGGCATCCCCGGCGACCGGGCCAAGGCGCTTCGGGCCGCCTTCATGGCGACCATGAAGGATCCCGAATTCGTCAAAGGCGCCAACAGGCAGCACCTTCCGATCGAACCCTGGGATGGGGAACAGGTCCACAAGATCATCGACCAGTTCCTCAACTATCCGCCCGAGGTCATCAAGAAGGCGCGCGCCACCATGGAGATCGGCAAGGTCGTCAAGGTCAAGCTGAAGAAGACCGACGGCAAGATCGTCAAGGTGAGCCGGCGCAAGATCCAGGTGATGGACGGGGGCGGCAAGAAATACACCTTCAAGGTTTCGGGTCGGCGTTCGAAGATCACCGTCGGCGGCAAGAAGGCCAAGAAGAAGGCGCTGAAGGCCGGCATGAGCTGTGCGTTCCAGCACTTCGGCGACGGTGACGTGGCCAAGAAAATCGCCTGCAAATAACCACTGCGGCGCATATCAATGCCTGAGGCGCGGCCCTTTTCGGGCCGCGCTTTTTTTCATTCGCAACGAATGGGAGAAACGATGCGCGTCAGGCGCGCTGGCCTGCCCGGGATAGGGGCGCGCGATGATGGGCATGGCCCCAAATCACCACCGCATAGAGCAGCGAAAGCGCGCCAATCAGGAACGTGCTGCCGATATTCAGGGCAAAAAACGAGCCCCCCGGTCCGGCGATGATGATCAACAGGTTGAGCACCCCGAACACGCCGACGATCAAGGAGACCGGGGCCCAGAATGCCCGCCGGCGGGCAAACGACCGGGGCCGGGCGAATTGGTCCGCGCCCAGCCCGTCCCACCGCGAAACCCAGGACAGGATGAAGACGGCCCCCACGCCAAGGAGCAGGAACAGGCCGCCGTAGAGCTGTCGCGCCGTGGCTTCCATGATGCCCGGCGAAGTCAACTCGGGCTCTCCCAGGTAAAGCAGGTAATTCGAGGTTCCGTGCAGCACCGCCGGCACCGCGAATGCGAGGCACGCCATGGTGAACCGCCAACGCCCCTTCCAGGACAGCAACAGGAAAAATCCCATGATGACGCCCAGGAAAACGTGATTGGGGACCGATACCAGGGCCCTCAGGATGGCAACGCGGCCCCAGTTGA
>JAHEKA010000005.1 GCA_024638585.1 Rhodospirillales bacterium | reverse complement strand
GTAAAGTTCTCTATGGTGTCCCTGACAATCGCCGGGTCCCGACCGGTTCCGGCGAGGAAGGTCTGACCCACCGGGTCCGGATTGTGCCCATCGAACCCGAAATAGAGGCCCTTCTTGCCGGGCGGGTCCTGGATGAAGTGGGGGCCGTGGGCGCGCAGCTCCTGGGGAATCCCTTCCCACGCCGCCTCGGGCTCGTTGACATGGGAATCGGCTGAAAAGAAGCCGCTCGCATCCATTGACTCGTCCTCCCGTCATTTTCTTGATTGCCTCAGATGGTTCGCCAGATTCGCCGGGAGTTCAAGTGCCGAATGAGAGGACGGCCCCCTCGTGTTCCGGCGCAAGTCGGCGCCGGCCCAGCCTATTCGCTCGGTTGCCTCCCTCGATCATCGTGCGATAATCACGCGGTTGAGAGCGGCAGTCCGGGCCCAGGCCGCTTGGTGATCAATGGGTGCGGTTGCGCGCCGGGCGTCAGGGGGAAGACCGTCATGCTTCAGTTATCGCGTTTCATTGCCGCGGCTTGTTTTGCCGTCAGTGCCGGAATTCTCGCCCATCCGGGCCAAGCACAGAATCCGCCGGCCGTTGTGTTCGAAAGCATGATGGACAGCTATTTCGACAACACCAGCGGCTATGTCAGCTTCGTGAACTACGACATCGCCTTCGCGCCCAAGGGGCCGGCCAAGGGCATCGTTGGAATTCTCGATTCCGAGGGCAAGGTCCTGGCCCAGCACCGGATTTCCGAACGATACAAGGTTCGCAACGGGGTCTTCGGGCGCGTGCTGGTGACGGGAACGCCCGGGATCAAGCTGACCAAGCCGGGCCGCTATATCATGGTGTTCGCCATGAACGGCAAGCCCATCAGCCGGTTTCCCTTCACCCTGAAACAGACCGGCGGAGGAAACGACCCGTTCAATCCGAAAAAGACATACGCGTTCGACGGTCCCTGGCGGAATCTCGCGCATATCACCCAGGGAAGCTGGAAGAAGCAGCCGATCCCGGTCTTTTCGGTGTGGCTGGGCGGCTTGGATATGGCCAAACCGGGCACCTTCCAGGCCTACTTCTTCGCGCGCCTGTTGCGGGACGGCAAGGTCGTCGCCCATTCCAAGCGGCAGACCAGCTTCTATTCCGGCGGGCATTTCAAGCGGCGCAAGTTCAACCTCTACCGCCCCCATACGGTGAAGCAGGAGCCCAACGCCATTCCCTTCACCATGAAGGAATTGCTGAAGGACGGGGACTATGAGCTGCGTCTCACCCGGAAATCCGATGGCGCCAAGCTGCGCAGCTATAGGATCTCCATTGCCAAGGGAAAGTTCCGCATCCTCAAGCGGACAAAGCTCGGCTACAAGCCGGCCCATGACTACATCGTGCCGCGTGTGACCAAGAAGGGCTCCACGGCTTACGAATTCGTCAAGGCGATCTGGATCGCCGGGAGGTAGCGGGGGAGATCCTGGAGAGAAACGTACCATGACCGCGAATCCCTGGAGCCCAAGCCCCCGCACCCATGAACCGATGGAGATCGGCGCCCCGGTCCGCGATTCGTCGGCCTGGGACCCAGACGCGTTGCGCGGCACCGATGCCTGGGTCTATCAACTGTCGGAGCCCGAAATAGAAGAGATCCATGATGCCGTCGCGGCGGCCGAGGCCCGGGGCGGGGAGATCATGGAGATCACGCGCGGGAGTTTCGCATTGCCCGGGCTTGCCCCGGCGCTTGCCGACATCAAGGCCGAGATCCGCGACGGCCGTGGCATGGCGTTGATTCGCGGCTTGCCCACCGAGAACCGCAGCCGCCGGCAGCTCGCCACCGCCTTCTGGGGGCTCGGCTGCCACCTGGGCACGGCCAAATCCCAAAACGCCCGCGGCCACCTTTTGGGCCATGTCTTGGATCTCGCCGGCAAGGGGTTCAAGACGCCCAAGGTGCGCGGCTACATGAATGGAAGCGCGCTGGAATTCCACACCGACCGTACCGACATTCTCTCGCTCTGCTGTCTCGCGCCGGCCAAGTCGGGCGGCGAACACCGCATCGCCAGCTCGCCGGCGGCCTACAACGCGATGCTCGAACAACGGCCCGACCTGGTGCGCGAGCTCACCTTCGATTTCTACCGCACCCGAAACGGCGAGATTCCGGTGGGCGAGACCAAGCCCTACATCCGCCAGCCGGTGTTCAGCGCCAAGGACGGATACTTCACCGGCCGCTCATCGGGCACCAAGGTCATGCAGGCCCAGGATCTTCCCGGCGTGCCAAAGCTGACGCCGGCGCAGTTGGAGGCCAACGCGCTCTATCTCAAGCTCGCCCAGGAGTTCTCGCTCGACATGGAACTCCGGGCCGGCGACATCACCTATGTGAACTGCCATGTGACCCTTCATGCCCGCACCGATTTCGACGATTGGCCGGAGCCGGGGCGCAAGCGCCATCTGATGCGGCTGTGGCTCAACGACACGGAAGCACAACGCCCGTTGGTCGAATCGGTTGCCCGGGAAGTCAATGCCGGCGTGGTGGTCGACGGTATGGCCTATAAGACCCCGCTCGAGCCTGTCGTGGAAGGCGAGCGCGACCTCGTTTAGCTGAGCCCCACCACGGGGACCGCGGCGCCATGCACGGCCCGGGCGGCATCGGATGCCAGAAACAGGATCACGTCGGCCAAGGCATCGGGCGCGACCCATTTTGCCGGGTCCGCATCGGGCATGGCATCGCGGTTGGGCTGGGTGTCGATGATCGAGGGCAGTACGCAGTTGACGTTGATGTTCTTCTCGCGCAGTTCCGCCGCCATGCTCTCGGTCAGGCGGATCACCGCGCTTTTCGACGCCGCATAGGCTCCCATGTCGCCGCCGCCCTTGAGCCCGCCCATGGCGCCGATATTGACGATCTTCCCACCGCCCGCCGCCAGCATGTGCGGCACCACCGCGGCAGCCGCGTTGAGGACGGACACAGCGTTCATCCCCATCATGCGGTCCCACACCTCCACCGGCGTTTCATGCACCGGATCGCCCATGGCAAAGCCGCCGGCGATATTACAGGCGATATCGATCGCGCCGAACGCGTCGGTCCCCTCCCGGCAGGCCGCGATCACCGCATCCCGGTCACCGAGGTCGGCGGTTACCAGGATCTGGTCTATGGCTTTTCCGCCATGGGCCGCCTCAAGCGCGCCGGCGTCGATGTCCAGCAGGATGCGGTTGGCGCCCGCCTCCGTGAAGGCCGCAGCCACCGCACGGCCGAGCGTTCCCGCCGCTCCGGTGATGAGCGCCGTTTTCCCCTCCAAAGACATCGTTCCTCCCATCCCCGAGCCGGGGCATTGTTGCCGTTTCCACCCGCGCTGCCTTGCCGGGATGATGGATTTCCCTCCCCGGTGACCGCTATGGTGCGCGCCTAATACCGTGATCCATGATATAGCGCCCGGATGTCCGAACCCAAGCGTTACCGCTACACCCGCGCCGCCCTGGTGAAGGATTACCTGCTTGGCGCGGCAGGACTGGCCCTTGGCGGGCTGCCTTTCGCCCTGGCCGCGCCCGGGCGGGTCGCCGGTCTCATCCTGGCAGTGATCCTGTTGCTTTCCGTGTTTCTGCTACTGCGCGCGGCGCGTCGGCACGCTGCGGTGTTCCTGCTCAGCGCGGGGTCGCTCACCTATGGGGGCGGCACGCTTCCCTGGAGGGAACTCTGCGGCTTGCGGCTGCGCCACTTCGCGACCCGGCGGGACCAACCGGGTGGCGGCTGGATGGAATTGCGCCTGCGGGGGACCGGCCAACGGGTCACGATGGACAGCGGCCTCGATGGCTTTTCCGACATCCTCCGCGCGGCCCATGCCGCGGCGCTCGCCAACGGCCTGAGTTTCGACCCCGTAACCATGGCCAACCTCCAGGCGATGGGCCTGGAAGTCCCGCAACAGGCGGATTAGGCGCCGGCCGGTTTTTCGATGACGCCGAGCTTGTGATGACGGACGTCGTGGGGCAGGTTGCGCGCCGCCACGAACTCGTCATAGGCCTGCAGGGCGCCGTCCCAGGCCTGATCGGGTGCGCAATCGTCGACCACGATGATGCCGCCCGGCGCCACGTTTTCGAAGATGTCGGGCAGGGCCTCGGCGATCGGCACGTAGAGGTCGACATCCAGCAGGCAGAAGGCGATGGGGCCGATAGAAGCATAGTCGAAGGTCGCGGCATCGGCCTGGATGGCGGTCAGGCCGTCGATCCCGGTCACCTCCATGGAGCGGTCGAACCAGGTTTTCTTGTTGTCGGCCATCTTGAAGCGGATCGATTCGCTCTTGCCCCGCGCCTCGACCTCATGATCCACGTGATCGGCGATGAAGCCGGAGAAGGTATCGATGGCGAAGTAGGGCTTCTTGAGTCCGCTTTCCGCCATGAACCGGTTGAGGAACGCCGTCGTGTAGCCGCGGTTGCAGCCCACCTCGGCGCAACAGCCGTCTACCTCCGCCACTTGTTCTACGCACTGGGTGAGGAAGATCAATTGCTGGGGAGAAAACTGGAACGGATAGACGCTGAACATCTTCTTGTCGAAGATGCCGGTCTTGAGCGAGCCGTCCTTGATCAGGGTGTAGACCGCCTTGCTGACGGGATTGAGTGTCTTGACCATAAAAGTCCCCGGGTGCGTGGTTCGACGCCGATCGCAGTATGCCGTCATCAGCCGGGGAAATATATGCACTCTCCGGCTCGTGCACAATCGGTCCGCTCAGGCGGAGGAGGTGGCTTTTCCGACCCTTTCCCGGCGCCGCCCGGAAAGCCAGCGGCTCATCAGGCGGGCCGTGGTGGCGGCGCCGGACATATCGATGGCGGTCTCGGCCGCATGGGCGGCAGGGCTGCGCGCCGCGGTCCGGTTGAGCGCCCTGGCGAGGGTGGCGCCGTCGAGTTTCGCTTCCGCCACCATCTCGACCCGGTCCAGTCCGGTAAGCGCGGCGGCACGGCGGTTCTGCTCGGTCTGGCGGCCCTGGCCGAAGGGCACCAGGACGGCGGGCGTTCTTGCCGCCATCACTTCCATCGAAGTGTTGTAGCCGCATTGCGAAACGCTCGCCCGTGCCTGAGCCAGAAGCCGCCGGAAATCGGGTCGCATGCGCTCGATCGTGACGTTGGGGCCGGCCTGGGCCAGCAGGCGCTTGGCTTCATCATCGGCGATATTGGGCCCGGTCAGCAGCCGCCAGGGGGCTTGGGCCAGCGCCGGGTCGAGCGCCGGATCAGCGCGCGCTTCCAGTGCCGCCCACATTAGCGCCGCGCCGAAGGCTCCGCCGCCTGCCGAAACCAACACCTCGCCCTCCCGGTCGGGACCGGCCGGCGCCTCCTGCACCGGTGCGGGGGACAGCACATAGCCCGTGTAATGGAGCAAATCCGCGATCCGGCCGGCCGGCGGGAAGCTGTCCTCCAAGGGCAAGAGGTTCGGATCGCCATGGACCAGGACCGCATCGAACCAACGCATCACCTGGTCCGCCATTTCCTCATAGCGTGCGGCACTGCGCTTGGTGGCGATGATGTCGCGCACCGAGGAAACGATCCAGGGTCGGGGACGCGCCGCCCGGGCGGCCTCGATCAGGGCAATAAACTCCTGGGCGATCTGACTACGCCCGAAGGGAAACATCTCGACCATCACGATATCGGGTTGCACTGCCTTGAACGTGTCGAGCAGGGTTTCGATGCGCCGGCGGTGGAGATCAGCGTCCGCCGACCTGCCGTCCGCGTCCACCAGGCGGGTGTAGCTGTCATCGGGACTGCGCACCGGAGGAAGCTGATGCAGGGGAATGTCCGCAAGCTCGATGCCGGCGACCGGCATGCCGCCGGAGATCATCTCCACCGAAAGACCATCGGCCGCCATCGCCCGGGCGAGGACGGCGGACCGCTGGAGATGGCCGATGCCGCGCAGGTGCTGGACGAAGATCAGGACCCGGCCCGGCGCCATCAGGCGGTCTCCCGGACCCGGCTCGCGCGGCACCGGCGAGCCGCGGACAGCGCGGTCTCCAACGCTTCGGAGGCGGGTTCGATGCCGTGGTGGTGGTGTACCTTGGTGCGTGCCGTCCGACCCATCTCGGCGGCCCGCTCGGGTGCGGCCAGCAGCTGCGCAAGAGCGTCGGCAAAGGCGGCCGGGTCGCCAACCGGTGCCAGCAACCCGGTCACGCCATCCTCAATGATGGTCCCGACGGCACCGTGACCGCCGGCCACCACCGGCAGGCCGGCGGCCTGTGCTTCCAGGATGGCCATGCCCAGCGCCTCGTTCACGGCGGGCCAGGCGAAGATGTCGCAGGCCGCGTAAAGTTCCGCCAACGCGTTGCCCTCACGGAGGCCGAGGAACCGGATCCGATCCCGGCCCAAAGGGCGGAAAGCGGCCTCGACCTCGGCGCGGGCCGCCCCGCCGCCCGCCACCAGAAGCCGCCAGGGCCGGTCGGTGAGACGGGCGAGGGCCTCGGCAAGGATCCGATAGCTGGCGAGCTTGTCACCGGGGCGCATCATGGCGACCGACAGCAACCACGGCACTTCGGTTTCCAGGTCCCGGGCCTTGGCGAGACTTGCTCTGGCCGCTCCGCGGGACGGTGCTTGGACGGGAGTCGGAAGATCCGCATCTTCGAGGAAGGGCGCAAGCGGGCAGATCGCGGCCCCGGGTTTCAGGACGGCCGCGACCTCTTTGCGGTCCGCGGGGTTGAGCTGCAAGATCGCGTCCGCCGCGGTGATCGCCGCCTTGGCTCCTCTATGGCCGATTTCGAGCGCCCCAATGGCACGCGCGCCGTTGAGGGAGGCCTCGCAGATCAGGTAAGGGATGTCGAGTGTCGCCGCCACCTGGGGGCCGATCCAGTCCGGCGCCTTGTCATAGACGTGATAGGTGAATATCGCCCCCGGGCGCAGGTCGGCTGGCAAAGATGTGAGGCGGCGGGCCGCGCGGGCGCCGAGGCGCAGGCCGATGTCCCTAAGGCGCTGCGCCCGTGCCGTATCGCCGCTTTCGAACGCGCGGAAGCGGCTCAGCAGGGTGACCTCATGGCCCCGCGCTTCAAGGGCGCGAATCAAGAGCCGGGCGATGCGCCGGTCGCCGCTTGGAACCGGGGAATCGGGGGTCTTCAAGGGCGCGTAAAAGGCTATCCGCATGACTATTCGGCCGCTTGGCTTGACGCCGGCACCGACCTGTGGGCTTCGATCCCGAAAAGTGCGGCAAGCGCGCCGATCTGGCCGGTTTGCGAAAAAGCTTCGCGCACCCGGCGCGAACCGGCGGCACCGAATCGCCCGCGCAGCGCCGGGTCGCGGATGAGGTCCGCGATTGCCGCCGCCAGGGCAGCCGGATCCTCGGGTGGGACCAGTTGGCCGGTCTCATTATGCACGATCAGCTCGGGCACCGCGGACACGGTGGTGGAGATCACGGCCAGGCCCTGGCTCTGGGCTTCCAGAAGCACGTTGGGCAACCCGTCGCGGTCGCCGTTACCGGCGATGCGGCAGGGTAGGACGAAGAGGTCCGCCTCTTGGTAGGCCGCCAGCACTTGATCGAAGGCCTGGGCGCCGAGAAAGCGCACATGTCCGGTTATTCCCAGCTCGCTTGCTTGGGCTTTCAGGGTCTCCAGCCCCGCGTCCCCGCCGATATGGGTGAAGCGCCAGTGGAGGCCCCCATCCAGTCGCGCAAGTGCGTCGAGGAGGACATCGAACCCTTTCTTTTCCACCGCCCGGCCGACGCTGAGGATTTCCACCGTCTGTTCCGCATCCGAACCGTCGCGGTCGGGCTCCCGCGCCGGGCCGCCCGATACGAACCGTTCAAGGTCCAACCCGTGATAGTTCAGGGTTACCTTCCCGGTTTCGCCGGCCAGATCCGCAAGATGATCGCGTCCATATTCGGTGCAGGTGACACAGAAGGCGGCGGCGCGAAGCTTTTCGCGCTTCTCCCAGTCCGGCGTCGTCCAGATATCGACGGCATGGGCCGAGACCGAGAAGGCGATCCCCCGCATCAGCGCCGCGTATCGCGTGACCGAGGCCGGGGTGTGCAGGAAATGGGCGTGCAGTCGGCCGATGTCATCGGGCAGTTCCGCGGCCAAGACGCAGGCCTGGCCGAAGCGGCGCACCCGGTTCGCGGATCCGTCCCGCGCGAGATCGTGCAGCCAGACGCCCGCCGCCCGCCAAAAGCCGGGGCGCAGGATCACCCGGCCCAACCCGGCGCCGACCCGGCCCGGGGCGTCACCCAGGTATTCCGGCAGGTAATGCACGGCGGCCTTGATCTCGCCGTGCACCGGATGGCTCCGGGTGTCGGTCGGGTGGCGCAGGGAATAGATCGTGATGTCCAGCCCGAGCCGCTCCAGCGCCCGGATTTCCTGGGCAATAAAGGTCTCCGACAGGCGCGGATAGCCCTTGAGGACGAATGCGATTTTGCGCGCCATTGCCAAATTTCCGTCCACCGATGGGATGTTCACATACCGTGCCGCGGCAAATCCGGGGCAGCGCGTTCTCAGACGATGGTCCGGATGCGTGGCGCCGGCCGCTCAAGCAGGCCGGTCGCGAGTTCATCGACGACGTCCAGCCCGTCAAGCAAGCCCGGGATCTTGACCGAGGACGGCGTTGGTTGTTCCGCCAGGGCACGAATGGCCCGCGACATGGCCGCGGGATCGTGGGTGCCGTCGTCGGCAAGAATTTGGGCCAGTCCCAGCCGCGCCGCCTGTTCGGCCCGGATCAGCTGCTCCCGGCGCGGCACGGTACGCGGCACCAGCAGCGACGGCCGATCGAAGGACAGGATTTCGCAGAAGGTGTTATAGCCGCCCATCGCGACCACGCCCTTGGCCTCCGCCAGCAGGGATTCAAAGCCGGGGTTGAAGGTGATCGCGCGCACCCGGTCGAGCTTCTTGATCCGTTCATAGAAGCCGTCCCGTGCCCCCGCCGCCATGAACGGGCCGAACACGACCAGCGCCGGATGGGGCAGGGTGGCATCGGTTTCATAGGCGCGCAGCACCCAGTCCACCAGCGCCTCGCCGTCGCCGCCGCCGCCCGGGGTGACCAGGATATAGGGTTCGTCCATCAGGTCCTGCGGCCGCACCTGGGGACGGCTCACCGGCAGGTTCCGGCGCAGGTAACCGGTATAGACCGATCTGTCGAGGACCGTGGGAGGAATATCGAGACCTGTCAGCGGCTTGTAGATCTCCTTGAGGCCGTAAATCCAGATCTCGTCATAGAGGTCGGCCAGGGCGGGCATCGCGCGCTTTCTGGTCCACTCGGTGGAGAGCAGACGGGGATCGTCCATCACGTCGC
This sequence comes from Rhodospirillales bacterium, assembly GCA_024638585.1. Lineage (GTDB taxonomy): Bacteria > Pseudomonadota > Alphaproteobacteria > SMXQ01 > SMXQ01 > SMXQ01. The sequence continues at coordinate 10,958 of JAHEKA010000005.1, read as the reverse complement.
GCAAGCCCAGCACCAGGGAGGTGCCCCGGTTCTTCAGCATCTTGAGGGTGTCGCCCACCTCACCCTGGAGGCCGAGAGGCTCCTTGTCGACGATGAAGATGTCCGGGTCGAAGGCATGGGCAGTGTGATAGATGATGTCGCGGCGCAGCTGCAGGGTCTGGTCCGGGCTGATATGCAGCTTGAGGGAGGTGTATTCGCCGTTCCTCAGCTTGATCATGCCAGGGATGCGGACGAAATCGACCCGGGCCCGGAAATTGAAGCTGCCGATGATCGGTGACCCGGACAGGATCAGAACCGACAGGCCCTTGTGCTTGGCCACCAGCCGATTGGCGATCGCCATGCAGCGCCGCAGATGGCCGAGGCCGAAACTGTCATGGCTGTACATCAGGATGCGATGCTGATGTGTCACGCGCTTACCCCAAGATCGCGCCGGGCCAATGCGGCGGCTTGCCCAAAGACAGGCGTAACGATACACGCCCCGACCCGATAGGGGTCAACAATTATGTCACGGGTCAGGGGCACTGAATCCGTCTCAATGATAGGGGTCGGCCGCGTCGCGCAGGCCGTCGCCCAGGAAATTGAAGGTCAGTACCACGACCACCACGGCCAGGCCGGGGATCATCAGCCAGGGATAAAGCGCCACGGCGTTGATGCTCTGGGCCTCGGACAACAATACGCCCCAGCTTGTGACCGGCGGCCTGAGGCCGAGGCCGAGGAAGCTCAGCGCCGTCTCGCCCAGGATCATCGACGGGATCGACAACGTTGCCGAGGCGATCAGGTGGCTGGTGAAATTGGGGACGAGATGGCGGCCGATGATGCGACTGGGCTTGGCTCCCATCAGTTCCGCCGCCGCGGTGAAGTCTTCTTCGCGCAAGGCCAGGAATTTGGAGCGCACCGCCCGGGCGAGGCCGGTCCAATCGATCAGGCCGAGGATCAGGGTGATGCCGAAATAGATCAGGATCGGGCTCCAGGTGACCGGGAGGGCCGCCGACAACGCCATCCAGAGCGGCAGTTCCGGGAAGGAGCGGATGATCTCGATCAGCCTTTGGACGACCGAATCGACGATGCCGCCGTAATAGCCCGCAAGTCCCCCGAAGATGATGCCCAGCACCATCGAAAAAATGATCCCGAACAGTCCGACGGTGAGGGAAATCCGTGCCCCGTAAATGATCCTGGAAAACAGATCGCGGCCCAGCCGGTCGGTGCCGAACAGGAACAGGGTGCCGCCCTCGCCCGGACAGAACAGGTGGAGATCGGATTCGAACAATCCCCAGAAGTCGTAACTGTCGCCCCGGCAGAGGTAACGGACGGGATAGCGCCGGCTTTCATCGACGGTGTATTCGCGGCGCAGGTTCTCCATGTTGAGGCGGTAATTCAAGCCGTAGGTAAAGGGGGCGGACAGCTTGCCGTCATGGAACAGGTGGATCCCCTGGGGCGGCGCGTAGATGAAGTCGGTGTGGCGGTGGGTCAGGCTGTAGGGGGCCAGGAACTCGCTGATCAGGATTGAGCCATAGAGCACGATCAGCACATAGCCCGAATAGACCGCGAGCCGGTGGCGCTTGAGCTTGAGCCACATGAGGCGCCAGCCGCTCGAGGTGGAGAGCCGTTCCTGTTCGGCCGAAATCTCTTCCGTCTCGGCAGGATCGAACGGCGCGTCCGATACGTAGTGGCGGAGTGGCGTCGGTGCCGGGGCGCGGTTGTCGCTCATCTCAGGCGGCCCCCGGTCAAGCGGATCCGCGGATCCAGCGCGGCGAGCGCGATGTCCGAGAGAAACATGCCGATCACCGTCAGCAGCGACAAAACCATGAGGAGGAAGCCCGCCAGGTACATGTCCTGGCTTTGCAGGGCCTTCAGCAGAAGCGGACCCGTGGTCGGCAACGACAGCACAACGGAAACGATGGCGGCACTCGACAGCAGCGCCGGCAGGAGGTTGCCGATATCGGCGATGAACGGATTGAGCGCGACCCGCATCGGATATTTCAGCAACAGCCGAGTTTCCGAAAGCCCCTTGGCCCGCGCGGTCACGACATAGGGCTTTTGCAGCTCATCCAATAGGTTCGCCCGCAGCCTGCGGATCAAGGTCGCGGTGCCCGATGTGCCGATGACGATGACCGGCACCCAGAGGTGTTCCAGAATGGAGACCAGTTTTCCCCAGGTCCACGGTTGGTCCAGGTATTTCGGGTCCATCAGGCCGCCAATGGAGGTGCCGAAATAGACGTTCGCCAAGTACATCAGGATCAGGGCCAACAGGAAGTTGGGCGTTGCCAACCCCAGGAAGCCGATGAAGGTCAGCGTGTGATCGGCGGCCGAGTACTGATGGGTCGCGGAATAGACGCCGATGGGAAACGCGACGACCCAGGTGAACAGGATGGTCGCGAAAGCGATGATCACCGACAGCAGGACTTGGTCGCCCACCACTTGGACGACCGGCTGATTGTGCTCGAAGGAGTAGCCGAAATCACCTTGCAGCATCCCCTTCAGCCACAGGGCGTACTGATCCAGCACCGGTCGGTCGAGGCCGTATTGCTGGCGCAGGAAATCGAGCTTTTCCTGGTCGACGTTTTCGCCCTGGGCCTCGAGCTCGCTGACCAGGGTGGAGAGGTAATCGCCGGGCGGAAGCTGGATGATGATGAAGATAAGGGCGCTGATCACGAACAGCGTGGGCACCATCACCGCCAGTCTGCGCACGAGGAAGTAGAACATGGCCGCCCGCTACCTCTTCCTGGGGTGCGCGACCCAGAACAGGTCGATATTGTGGATTCCGAAATAGGCGCCGGGATCCCAACTGTAGATGGCTTCCTTAGGTACGTTGCGCAGCCTGCGGCTGACCACCACTGGCTGGGGGATGGCCGCGATCAAGCCGAAGGTCAAGACCTCGTCCGCGTGGATTTCCAGCATCTGGCGCCAGGCTGCGGCCCGCTCGTCATAGGTGCTTGCCGTTTCCCAATCGTGATAGAGCTTCAAGAGTTTCTTGGCGACGGGAAGGGTCGGGGGCTCGCCCGCCTTGCCGTCGGTATTGTACCAATCGCCCCAGCGCGGCCAATGGAACTGGTAGGGATTGGTGGGCGCGAGCTCTGCGGGGCTGATATCGGCGGTGGCAACGCCGGCGGCCAGTCCCGACCAGATCGACATCATGGTCAGGCCCGAATTGACCCGCTTGCGCAGCACCTCGCGCTGGCCCGGCTTCGAATAGAGCTTAATGCCGAGCTTGAGCCAGGAATCATGGACCAGTTCCAGGATATCTGTCTGTTCGGTATGTTCTCCCGACGATTCGACGATGATCTCCATCGGCCGACCGTCGGGCAGCAGCCGGAGGCCCCGGCCATTGCGCTTGGTCAGGCCGATCTCGTCGAGCAGCTTGTTGGCCCGCTTGAGATCGAACTTGGCCCAGCGGAACCGCTGTGACTCGTCATAGAGCCGGCTTTGTGGCAGGACCGAATTATTGCCTTCCGTCCCCAGGCCGTAATACAGGACCTGATTTATCTCGTGCCGGTTGATCCCGAGCGACAACGCACGTCGGAACCGGGTATCGCGGAACAGTTCTTGCCAGGCCGGATCGTTGACATTGAGATTGGGATAGAGCGCGAGGTGCGCGCCGCGCGCGGTCTTCCACAAACGGACGTCGTAGGGACGGCGCTTTTCACCCTCCTTGAGGAAGGTGTATTGATTGAAAGCGAGGCTGCGGGCCTGAAGGTCCGACTCGCCGCCCATGGCCTTGGCGGCGATCAGCGACGGGCTCGAAACCCTGAGGATGACCCGGTCGATATAGGGCAGTTGGCGTCCCTCTGGATCGATCCGATGGAAGTAGGGATTGCGCAGGAAGATGAAGCGCTGGGCCGGCCCATGGGTGGTGTTGCGCCACGGCTGCAGGGTCGGCAAGTCGGGATTGTCGAAACGGTAGGGGTTGTCCTTGAGGCTATGGAGGGCCGTCCAGTTGTGAAGCCGAAGTTTCGCGGCCGCCATTTGCAGCATCTGCGGTTTCGCGTATTTGGCGTGGAACCGTTTGAGATAGTGGGCAGGCCGGAAGATGAAGCGCGGCGCAGCCCCGGCCAAGGCGGGCAGGAAATGGGGATTGGGCTTGTCCCAGGTATAGCGGACGCGGGTCGGGCTCAGCACCTCGAACCGCGGCGGTTTGCCATCCACCAGGAGCGCCTTGGGCAGGCTGCCCGGCGTCAGCTCGCGATTATGCGCGACATCTTCCCAATAGTATTTGAAGTCTTCCGCGGTGAAAGGATGGCCGTCCGACCAGCGGTGCCCAGGGCGCAGGTGGAGCGTGAAGATCCGCCCTTCCTTGACGTCGTACTTCTCCAGGATATCCGGACCTAGCTGGAAATTTTCGTCGTAACGCACCAGCCGGGCATAGCCGTATACCACCATCAGGCGGGTATCGCGTTCCCGGCCGACCAAGAGCCAGATCGTGCCGCCATGGCGCCCGATCCTTTGTGTCGGCCCCAGATGTGTGACCAAGGGCACACGGGGCAATCGCTTTTCGACCTTGGGCAGGGCGCCGGACAGTTCGCTATGGCCGAAATAGAACGGGCTGATATAGGACCGCTTCGCCTTCGATTCTCCCTGGGCCGGGCCCCAACCGGCAACGGCGAGGAACGCCGCCAGGGTCGCGCAAAATAGAAGGCTGGCAAGGTGCCTCATGTCTGGCTCACCGCGGCACCGAGTTCCGCCCCTTGCCCGCTCCGGACGAAATGCCCGCCGCCCACGTTGCGGAGCGCCGGCGCATTGGCGTCGTCAATGGTGTAGGGGGCGGGCCAGGCCGATGGATCGGAACAGCGGCCCTCCATCAGGGCATGAAGATCGAGCGGGTGGTCCAAGTCCGGCTCGGGCACGGCCGCCAACAGCGCTTGGGTATAGGGATGCAGCGGCTGGGTGAAAAGTGTCTCCTTGTCCGCGGATTCGACGACGCGGCCCGCGCACATGACGATGATGCGCTCGGCCACGTAATTCACCACCGCGAGGTTATGGGAAATGAACAGATAGGTCAGCCCCAGTTCGTTGCGGAGGTCGGTCAGCAGGTTCAGCACCTGCGCCTGGATCGAAACGTCGAGTGCGGAGACGGGCTCGTCGAGGATCAGGAGCTCGGGCTTCAGCGCCAATGCGCGGGCGATGCCGATCCTTTGACGTTGACCGCCGGAGAAGCTGTGCGGGTAGCGCGCCATCGAGCGCACGTCGAGGCCGACCAGGCCCAGACATTCGCGCACCGTCTCCATGCGGCTCGCGTGGTCGCCAAGCCCATGGATCAGAAGCGGCTCGGCGACGATGTCGGCCACCGTCATGCGCGGGTTGAGAGACCCGAACGGATCCTGGAAGACGAATTGGGCCTTGCGCCGGAACGACATGCGCCGTTCCGGCGGCAGGGACAGTACGTCGGTCATATGTCCGTCGTCGTCGAAGATGACCTTGCCCTGATCGGGGCGAATCGCACCGAGAATGATCTTCGACAGTGTCGTCTTACCGCAGCCGCTTTCCCCGACCAGCCCAAGACATTCCCCGTGGCGGATCTCCAGGCTGACATCGTCCACCGCCTTCACCGTCATCCGGGCGGCGGCACCTGCGAACATGCCGGAACTGCGGATCCGGAACGATTTTGTCAGCCCTTCCGCGCGCAACAGTGGGGTGTCCTTGGGTTTCTCCCGATCATCCCCGTGGGTGGCGGAAAAATACTCGCTGGTGGTATGACTGATGGCTCGCAAGGGTGTCAGCCGTTCGCCTTCCGCCATGTTGAAGCGGGGCACGGCATGCAGGAGCCCTTTGAGGTAGGGGTGGCCCGGCGCAGAGAAGATGTCCGTGACCGTGCCCTGTTCCATGACCTGACCGCGGTACAGCACCACGACCTCGTCCGCCAGGTTGGCGACCACGCCGAGATCGTGGGTGATCATCAACACCGCCATGCCAAACTCCGATTGCAGGTCCTTAATCAATTTGAGGATCTGCGCCTGGATGGTGACATCGAGCGCGGTGGTGGGTTCATCGGCGATCAACAGGGCCGGGCGGCAGATCAGGGACATGGCGATCATCGCCCTCTGGCGCAGGCCTCCCGACAGTTCGAAGGGGTAGGTCCGAAGCGCCTTTTCCGGATCGGGAAAGCCGACCCGACCCAGCATCGCCGCGGCCTGCTGTCGGCCGTCTTCGGGCGAGACGTCGGGGTGATGAAGGTGCAGGGCTTCGCAGATCTGGTTGCCGATGGTGTGCAGCGACGACAGCGACGTCATCGGCTCCTGGAAGATGATGGCAATACGTTCGCCGCGGATGTCGCGCATCTCCGGGCTTGAAGGGTCCAGCGCGGCGATGTCCGTGACCGTTCCCGTGTCGTCCGGGCTATCGCTATAGAGGATGGAGCCGCCCAGGATCCGGGCCGACTTCGGCAGAATGCCCATGATGGCTTGGGAAATAACCGATTTTCCCGATCCCGATTCGCCGACCAGGGCCACCGTCCGGCCATGGGGAACGCGAAAACTGACCTTATCGACCGCGGTCGTGCGCCCGCCCAACAGGTCGAACGCAATCTCCAAATCCTCGATTTGCAGAAGATCAGCCATCAGTCCCCACCCGCCGCCGTCTCACGCAACGGTCTCTTATCCTTATCTATATATGGATTTTGCAGAACCCCGAAACAATACTATACGGTGTCGGCTTGGGGTACTATCGTGACAAACCAGGATGTGGTGTGATCCATGTTCCCTGGCCGTGGGTGGTGCGCGCGTCTGGGTCGCCCGGCCGGTAAAGCGGTTCTTCCATGCAAGACACCCTCTTTCAATTCGTCTTCCGCTACAGCATGCGCCAGCAGATCGTCATTTTGACGATAACGGTGCTGTCGTTCCCGTTCCTCTATTTCTCCCTCGATCTGCCCAAGATCATCATCAACGAAGCGATCGGCGGAAAGGATTTCCCCCGCACCGTTCTGGGGCTGCAGTTCGATCAGGTGCCTTACCTGCTGGCGCTGTCCTTCGTGTTCCTGGCGCTGGTCTTCATCAACGGCGGGTTCAAGTACTTCCTGGAAATATACAAGGGCAAAGTGGGCGAACGGATGCTGCGCCGGCTTCGGTTCCAGCTTTACGACCGCATCCTCCGCTTCCCCCTGCCGCATTTCCGGCGCATCCCCCAGGGTGAGTTGATTCCCATGATCACCGGCGAGGTCGAATCCGTTGGCGGGTTCGTCGGTGCCGCCATTTCGGTTCCGGCTTTCTACGGCGGTACCCTGCTGGTGATCCTCTTCTTCATGTTCATGCAGGATGTCGTCCTGGGCCTGGCCGCCATTTCGCTGTATCCGATCCAGGCGATCCTGATTCCGATCCTGCAGAAGCGGCTGCTGCATTACAACCGGCGCCGGGTCCGCGAAATCCGCCGCCTCGCCAACGTCATCGGCGAAAGCGTGCGCGGCGTGACGGACATCCACGCCAACGATGCCAGCCGCTTTTTCCGGACGCGAATTTCCGACCGTTTGGGCCGGATTTATTCGATCCGATACAAGATCTACCGGCGCAAGTTCCTGATCAAGTTCCTGAATGCCTTTCTGGGCCAGTTGACGCCGTTCTTCTTCTTCTCGATCGGCGGTTACCTGGTGATCAAGGGCGATCTCACCCTGGGCGCCCTGGTGGCGATCCTGGCTGCTTACAAAGACCTGGCCAGCCCCTGGAAGGAACTTCTCAACTATTACCAGCAGCAGGCCGCCATCAAGGTGAAGTACGAACAGGTGGTGCGTTGCTTCGATCCCGCCAGGCTGCTGCCGGAACCGCCCCTTGCCACCGAAACGCCGGAGGAAGATGCCCCGCTCGGCGATTTCAAACTGGCCAACGTCACGGTTGTCGACGATCACGAGTTCAAGAATCTGGACGATGTGTCCCTCGACATTGCCGGGGGTGAGCATGTCGCGATCACCGGAATCGAGACAAGCGGAAGGTTCGAGTTGGGCCTGTTGCTGGGCGGGCTGCTACCGCCCACCACCGGACAGCTGACGTTGGGCGGGAAGGCCCTCTCGCGGATGCCGCGGGAACGCCTGGGGCGCCGGTTGGGCTATGTCGGCAACGATCCGTTCCTGTTCGCCGGTACCTTGAAGGACAACCTCTATTTAGGGCTCAAACAGGAACCGGTCGGCCCCGGAGAAGACAGCCCGGAATGGGCGGCTTATGAGAAGCAGTATCTGGCCGAGGCCAAATTGTCGGGCAATCCGCCGCTGCTGCTTGCTGCCGACTGGGTGGATCTCAAGCGGGCGGGCGTAACGTCTCAGGAAGAGCTGGCCGACCGCACCATCGAAGTGTTGGGGTGTGTGGGGATGAACAGCGACCTCTATGAGATGGGCCTGCGCAGCACGGGAGATTTCGATCGCGATAGCGAGACCGGTGCGCGTTTGCTTGAGGCACGCCGGGCCATCCGCGACCGGCTGACCGATCCGGAGTTGGGTCAGCTGATCGAGCCATTCGATCCCGGCGCCTTCAATCACAGTGCATCGGTGGGTGAAAACATCATGTTCGGTGCTTCGGTGGAGGGAGTGCTGGATGCTGCCTCGCTCGGCCAGGAGGCCTATATGCGCCGAGTCCTGAATCACGTCGACCTCCTCGATAGCGCCACCGAGATCTCGATTCAGGTCGCCGAGCTGATGGTCGACCTGTTCTCGGACATCGATCCCGGAAACGAGCTGTTCGAACGCTTCAGTTTTATCAGCGCCGACGAGCTGCCCGAGATCGTAGAACTCGTTCAATTCATCAAGGACAAGGGCGCACGGCGGCTCAAGGCGGCCCAGAAAAGCCAACTGCTCTCCCTCTTCTTCCAGTTGGTTCCCACGCGCCACCGCCTGGGTCTCATCAACGACCAGCTGATCATGAAGATCTTAGAGGCACGGAAGGAATTCGCCCGCGACCTACCGGACTCCCTCAAGCCGAGCTTCGAATTTTTCGATCCCGATAAGGTCAACCGCTGGGCGACGCTTCAGGACAACATCCTGTTCGGCAAGGTCGTCTATGGCCAGCCCAAGGCTAAAGAACGGGTCGGTGAGATCATCAAGGAGGTGATCGACTCCCTCAATTTGCGGAGAACGGTCATGCGGTTCGGCCTCGATTACCACGTGGGTCCCGGCGGGGCCATGTTAAGCCCGGCGCAGCGCCAGAAAGTGATGATCGCGCGTCAGGTCCTGAAACGGCCGGATACCCTGATTCTAAATGATTGTCTGAATTCCCTCGACGGCGCCGCCCAGATCGAGGCGATCGCCAGGATCAGGGAGGAATGCCGGGAAAGAAGAGTGGTCGCCTGTCTCTCGCAAAAGGAATTGGCCCAGCTCTTTCCGCGGGTCGTCACCATGGATAAGGGCAAGATTGCCGAAGACGCGCCGGTGCTGGGGGCGGTTGCGGAATAATGTTGGGCCCAGGGGTTGGGCCAAGACGCTTGCACCAGGGGCGGTGGATCGCCGATAGTGCTGCAGTGGGGGAGTTGACATGAGTCTGGTGGAAGAAGTCGACGTCATTAAGAGAATCCCCTTGTTTTCCAAGGTGGATCCGGCGCGGCTCAAGCTGCTTGCCTTTGCCAGCGAGCGTCTGACTTTCGACGACGGTCGGTTCTTTTTCCGGTCCGGTGACGAAGGCGATAGCGCGTATATCATTCTCGAAGGGGAGGCGGAAATCCTTGTGGGGGAGGAGGAGGCGGTGGTGGCCAAGTTGGGGGCCAACGAGCTGATCGGCGAGATCGCGATGATCTGCAACAAGCCCCGCACGGCCAGCGTCAGGGCCAAGGGCGAAGTGACGGCGCTGCGCATTCCCAAGGACGTCTTCATGCCGATGCTGACGGAATTTCCCGGAATGGCGCTTGAGATCACCATAGAATTGGCCAATCGCCTGGAGCGCACCACCCAGCAACTGGTGGAACGGACCATGGAAGGCACCGAGCAGTGATGCGCTCCCTTTGCTCTGATCGCGGCCGGCGCGCGGGCAGCCACACCCCGGCCCCCGGATGGAGCCGCTCAATCTATGCTTCCCGATGAAACTTTCTGGCTCCGTTTCTGGGGCGTGCGTGGGTCTCTTGCCTGTCCGGGCCCCGACACCATCCGCTACGGCGGCAATACTTCCTGTCTAGAGATCAATTGCGGTCCCCATGTCCTGGTGGTCGATTGCGGAACCGGCGCCAGGCTACTCGGCATGGAACTGGCCGATCGCAAGGTCGGCGCGATGGACATTCTATTTTCCCATGCCCATATCGATCACCTGGTGGGCCTGCCGTTCTTCCAGCCGGCGCAGACCGCCGGCGCCGCCTTGTCCCTGTGGTCCGGCCGGTTCGACGGCGGGACCAGCCTGCGCGCGGCGATCTCGGCCATGATGCAGGCGCCACTGTTCCCTTTGCCGTTGGATGCGCTCAACGCCAAACTCCATTTCAACGAATTCGTTGCCGGCGAGAGCTTTTCGCCCCAACCCGGGATCGAAGTGGAAACGGCGGCCCTTAATCATCCCAATGGCGCAGCCGGCTACCGCATCAATTTCGATGGCCGCTCGGTCTGTTATGTCACCGACACCGAACATGTCCCTGGCGAGGACGACGAGAACATTCTGCGCCTGGTGCGCGAAGCCGACATCATGATCTACGATTCGACTTTCACGTCGGCGGAATTCAAGGCGCGGCGGGGCTGGGGCCATTCCACCTGGGAAGAAGGCGCGCGCCTCGCCGATCTTGCCGGGGTCAAGGTCTTTGTCGCTTTCCATCACGACCCCGGCCACGATGACGATGCCATGGATGTGATTGCCGGTCAGTTGGAAAAACGCAGGGTCGGCTCCATCGTGGCGCGCGAAGGGATGGTCCTGGTCCCCTAAGCCCATGCCGGGCGCGTGCCGGTACAGGCCGAGGCCAGGGCAGGGAGAGTTGAATGGCTTTGCGAGACATGATTGCCGAGCATATACGCGCCGCGCGTACGGAGAACCTGCCCGAACGCATCCGCGATGCGGTGATCCGTCAGCAGGACCAGAGCG
>JAHEKA010000226.1 GCA_024638585.1 Rhodospirillales bacterium | reverse complement strand
ACGCTAATCCACCGGGCCGGGGCAGGGCGCCCCTACAGGTAACCGCACCCGGCCCAGAATTTTTCCGCCGACCGATGCAGCGGCACGCCCAGCGGCGCTTCGGGCGTATTGCTGCACATCCGATCCAGCGGCAACGGGCCGGTGCCTTCCCAGGGGATCATGTCCTTGCGCGCCTCCAGCCCGGCACAGAAACGGCGTACCGTATCGTCGTCCGCATCCTCACGAACGAAGACCGGCCAGCCGCTGAAGTCCAGGGTCGGGATGTCCTCCGGCAGATTGGGATAAATCGCTTTCTCCAACAGGTCGCGCCGGTAGCCCATGTCTTCCAGCCTGGCCAGTGTCTCGTCCTCGAACTTGAGGACGGTCAGGCCCGCCGGCGTTGCGAAATCGGCCCAGCCATGCACCCCTTCGTCGAACACGCCGGTCAGCTTTCCCGCCACCAGATCCTTGAACTTCTGGGTATCTGGCCGGGGGATATGCCCGGTGCGGCGGACTTCCCCGCCCCAGGATTCCAATTCGGCAATCGAGAATCCGCAGGCCTTGAAAATATCCTCGAGCATGATGTTGAGCCAATGCTCCGCCCGACCCCGCATGCCGATCTTCAAGGGATACTTCTCCCGTCCGATATCCTCAACATGGGCGAGGCCGGTGGAGGCGTGGACCGCGAACATGCATTGATCCCGTGAAGGAAGCACCGTCACCGCACAGAGCGGCAGCGGCTCCGTGAAGCAGGTTCCCTTGCCTCGGCAGGCGACGGTCAACGCCGATGACGGGTTGAGGAAACACAGATCGATCTCACCTCCGACCACGCGCGTGACCCCATCGAGGGTGCTGGAAGCGCTCAAATCGACAGGTACGCCGCTCTCGCCGTCGGTACCGATGTAGAGTTCCGGTTCACGGTAAACCTGATCGTCGTCGGCGACCATCGCCGCCGCCATTTCCATGATGAAACGCGCGCGCATGTTGGCGGCGTTGACGGTGCGAGGGGTTGGATCGGTGGCCATCGCAGAGTCCTCCCTGATCCGGCGCCATTGCGTTTCTCTACTGATTGACCTGATTCTCGGCCGACGTCCGGGTGCGAGCGAGAATAGTCGGAATGCGACGCGGCGCCAAGGCGGATCGGCCCTCCTTCATCACGTGGCGATCAGCCGGTAGATCCATGCCCCGCCATGGGCCGTGAGAAGCAAAAAAGCGTAGAGTGACCACTCGAGAATGGCGCCCCGCTGCGTTCTGGTCTTGTGGTCCGGTCCGCCGCGCAGAGCGACCTTCAGGCCTCCCAAAATCATGACAACGGTAACCAGCAGGACAAGGCTTCCTGCGATCAGGCCCCATTTTCCATATGGGGCCAGAGAAAAGACGATGATCGCGGGCACGGATGCGAACCTCAGCCGGGCGAGAAGCTCCCCGGCGAGTGCGCCGGTGCCGTCCTGCACCGTCTTCGGGTCTTCATTCATTTTTCCATCTGCTTGATCAACTCAGGGGCAGAGATCAAAGGCGATGCAGTGGCGCTCCTCCGGCGCGCGGAAGCGGGCGGTGCTGTGGAATAGGGAGGAGGGAAATAACACCAGATCGCCTTCCTGAGGATGATGGCAGACGGTCGGAATATCGGGGTTGCGGACTGGGTAATCGTAGCCGTGAAGCGAGAATGTGATGGCGCCCTCATCCGCCTGTAGGCTATGCGGCATCCGGAGATAAATAACGCCGCTGACCCAGCCCGAGGTGTGGATGTGTGGCTCCATATACCCGCTTTCTAGAAGCTTCACGTGCCAGCCATAAAGGGTAGGTTGGCGCGGCCACCGGCTGAGTATGGCTCCGCCATTCGCCGCATAGTGGGTCCGGTAGGATTCCGTCCTCTTGATGATGGCCTCCCGAAGTTGCCCGATGCGGGGCGTTTCGAGGTCGAAGAGATTCCCTGTCGTGTGAAAACCCCCTCTCGTGGCATTGCCCCGCGGATCCCATAGCGCGGGTGCGGCGGCAATCTCTTCCAGGAGTTCGTCGACAAATCCCGGGAACGGCGCGAGGACAGACCTGAGATCCGACATCTGAACGAATTCAAGGGGATTGCGGCAAAACGGGTAAGGGTCGCTATCACCCCACTGATGGGCGGCAAAGCTGCTGATGGCGGCCACCCGAAGATTGCAGGGATCGGTGCTGCCGACGCTCTCCAGCGTGTCCCGAAAGGCCGCTTTCCGGTCACCGGCGAAAAGACACTCCAACACACGGGCGCGGCCGATTCGTCCCCCAATGTGCTCGAATTCTCCCGCCGCTTCGTCGATACGGCCGAGCTCCTGCAAGGTCAAACCCAGATTTGTTCGGGCGTCGGTATAGTCCGGATCGATCTCCAACGCCTCCCGATAACCGGCCACGGCTGCGTCCAGCCGGCCTTGTCCCCGCAGCGCGTCGGCCCTGCTGGCATAGGCGGCGGCAAATTCGGGATCCAGTTCGATCGCCCGCTCGTAGCAGGCCATCGCCTCCTCGGTTTCGCCCCGGGGCCGGAGCATCCGACCGAGACTGTAATGGTATAGGGCTTTTCGTGGATCAAGACGAAGGGCCTCCCGGTAGCACCCAATCGCTTCCTCGCTTCTATTTAGGTCGCGCAGAATATTTCCAAGATGGGCGTTCGCCGCGGCGTGATCGGGCTTCAGCCTCAGAACCGCGCGGTAGGCATCGGCGGCGCTCTCCAGATCCCCCAAGTCCGACAACGCATTGGCGAGGTTCAGGTGGGCCTCGTCAAGATCGGGATGGGCCGCGATGACCGCGCGATAGCTTTCCACCGCCTCATCCAACAACCCTTGGGCCTTTAGCGCGTTGCCAAGGTTGTAATAAGCCAGGGTGAAGTCCGGATCGAGGGATATAGCGTTGCGGTAACTCTCCGCCGCTTCCGCGTATTGCCCCGCCGCGGCCAGCACATTGCCGAGGTTGATATGGGCGTCGATCAGGGAGGGATCGGCCTCGAGCGCTCTGCGGTAGCAACTGGCGGCCTCGGAAAGTTCGAACTGCCTGGTCAGGACGTTTCCCAAGGCAAGATGGGCCTGGGGCAGATTGGGGTCGAGATTAACAGCCTCGCGGGACGCAGTTGCTGCATCGTCAAGGCGATCAAGGGTTATGAAGGTATTGGCGAGGCTCACGTGATATGCAGCGACCCCTGGGGCATTGGCGATCGCATTGGCGATCAGGCTGGCGGCCTGTTCGGCCCGCCCGGCCTGATGGACGAGCAGGCCATACAGGTGATTGGCGTCCGGATGGTCGGGATTCGTTCGAAGAACGCGGGCATAGAGTGATTCCGCCGCATCGAAGCGGCCCGCCTGATGTGCGGCTACGGCGTCCCGCAGCAGGGCTTGAAGGTCGGCGGAAGCAAGGCCGTCAGGATTGTGTTCGTCCGTCATCCTATGGGGTATCGCCAATATGGTACACGGTTGATAAGGAAATGCTCCAAAATTCTAGGGCCGGCAAGTAGGCATTCTCAAATATGCGCCACAGCCGCCGCGCGTTCAGGGTGCGAACAGCAACAAACAGATCACGACGGCAGCCGCGATGCCCGCGGCGTCGGCGGTGAGACCGGTGGCCAGCCCATGGCGGATCCGCCGCACCTGCACAGCGCCGAAATAAACCGCCAGGACGTAGAAAGTGGTTTCGGTCGATCCCTGCAGGGTGGACACCAAGAAGCCTGCATAGGAATCCGGTCCCACCGCCGGATCGTTGATGATCGAGGCTAGGATTCCATAGGCGCCTGAGCCCGACAGGGGCCGCAGCAAGGCCATGGGAAGGGCCTCGGCCGGCAGGCCGACGCTGCCGGTGACCGGGCCTAACAAGCTCACGAACATCTCGAGCGCCCCGGAGGCGCGCAGCATGGCGACGGCCACCAGGATGGCCACCAGATAGGGGATGATGCGCACCGCAACGTTGAAGCCGTCGCGGGCACCATCGACGAAGGATTCATAGACTCGGACGCCGCGGGCGTAGCCGAAGCTCAGCAGGGCCAGCATCAGCCCGGGAATGATCCAGGGAGAAATGCTCCGGCCCCACAGCACCGTGATGGGGATCAGCGCGACGATGAAGCCCAGCACGCAGACAGAGACCCAGGTGGGGTACGCCCCGGTCTCAGCCTCCTGCCAACCTTCACCAAGGCCGCTGCCGTCCGGGTCGGCGGCGGATGGATCGCCATCGCCAGCGGGCGCGTCTGCTGCCGGATTGGCCTCGGTGAGGTCGGCCGGCATCTCAGGGACGGGCGAAAGCCGCTGGTAGAACTTGGCGGCGATGATCGCCACCGTGGTCGAACAGATGGTGGCGAACAGGGTGGTGGGAACGATGGCTGCCGGGTCCGTCGATCCCGCCGCGGCCCGGAGCGCGATCACCCCGGTGGGCAGGATGGTGATGGAAGACGTGTTGATCGCCAGGAACAGCACCATGGCATTGGTTGCCGTTCCTTTTTGCGGATTCAGGCTGTCGAGCTCCTGCATCGCGCGGATGCCGAAGGGGGTGGCGGCATTACCAAGCCCCAGCACATTGGCCGAAAAGTTCATGATCATCGCGCCCATCGCCGGATGGTCACCGGGAACGTCGGGGAACAGACGGGTCATCAGAGGGCGAATGGTACGGGCGATGATCACCAGAAGACCGCCGGCCTCGGCCACCTTCATGAGGCCCAGGAACAGCGCCATCACCCCGATCAGGCCAATCGCGAGAGTCACCGAGGCGCCCGCTTGATCGATCATTCCCTGGCCCAGCGCCGCCATCGGGGAAAGTGCGGCCGTGCCGGTCGCGCCGGCCGAGGGGCCGGTCCACATCACTTGGCGCACGGCTGTGACGCCGAAGGCGGCAACGACGATCAGGAAAAACACCGCATTCATGTTGCTTCCGCGGGCCTCTAATCAAAATTAGCGTTAAAATGTAATGAGTTGAAATCAATTTTAGAAGTTATGGATTAACTTTTTCCCAAGCGCATTCGAGGTGCAGGCTTTCTGCCGTATTGGCGACGGTGGCAAGGCAGGTCGCCGCCGTTGCTTCGTC
>JAHEKA010000225.1 GCA_024638585.1 Rhodospirillales bacterium | reverse complement strand
CGGCACCATCAAGTGCGCCAAGTAGCGGCCTGAGAGAACGCAACGGGGCCGGCCTGGGTTTTTCCAAGCCGGCCCTCGTTGTTTCGCGCGACGGCAGGTGCGGGCCGCTGCCCGCGGACTTTACGCGTTGGCCATGACCAGGCTGCGCAGGTCCCGCACCTTGAGACTGAGGGGAACCGTCTCCCAGGTCTCGCCCGCGTCCTGGCTGCCGTAGAATGAGCCGTTGCGGCTGGCGGCATAGAGGCGGCCGTCGGTCTCCGCGTCGGCGACGATGGCTTCGGGGAAATCGGCGCGCGCGATGCCGCCCGCGCTTTCCTCCCAGGTCCGCCCCCCGTCCAGCGAGCGGATCACCGTCGATTCCGCGCCGGTCTCGCGCTTGCGCCAGCCGCCCGGCGCGCCCCTGCCAAGGGCTGAATAGACCCGGGCCGGATCGTGGGGGTCGATGGTGACGGGCACGGAATACTCGTTCTCGAAGTTCATCGCCGTGGGCTGCCAGGTCTCGCCCGCGTCCTCGCTGAGATAGAGCGCCCGGCCCGGTGCGTCGCCGGCGCGGTAGCCGTTGCCCCCGGTCGCGATCAACAGCCGGTCCGGGGTCGCGGGATTGACGGCGATGGTATGGACGTCGCAATCGATGTTCTCGTCCAGCAGCCGCCAGCTCTTGCCCCGGTCGGTGCTTTTCAGCATGTAGCCGACCTGCAGCGCGGCGTAGAGGACGTCCGGGTCGCGCGGGTCGATGACGAGGTCGCGCAGGTGCGGCTCGACGGTGGCGACGGGGTAGGGAATGGTGGACACGAACGGGAGGTCCCAGATGTTCTTGAAGCGCTCCCAACTGGCGCCCTCGTCCTCGCTCACGAACAGGTCGATGGGCTCGCAGCCCGCATAGATGCGCTTGGGCTCATGGGGGTCGATGGTGACGCAGCGCACCTTGCCCGGCCCGCGCTTGCCGTAGCACGGCTTCTTCCACGACTTGCCGAAGTCCTCGCTGACCCAGACGCCGTCGCCGCGGGTCCCGGCATAGATCTTGTTGGGCTGGTCCGGCGCGATGGCGATTTCCGGAATGGCCCAGGCGTTCAGGCCCTGCTCGGCGATTTCCCAGGCGTGGCCGTCGGCGCTCTTGGCGGTGATGACGCCTTGTTCGGTGCCGAGATAAGCAATTGTGTCCATGATGGTTTCCTCCCATCCGCTGGGCGCGCAACCGATGCCGGGCGCGCATGTCCGAGGAACGCGGTTTTTTCCAACTATGCCACAGCGCCGGGTCGGGCGGAAGCGCGCGCGAACCTGTTTCCGGCGCCTCAGGCAGCGCCCCGGACGCGGTCGATGATGGACCGGGCGGCGGCGTCATCGGGTGCTTCGCTTGCGCGCCAGGCAACGTGCCCGTCCGGGCGCACCAGGCAGAGCGGCATCTCATACATTTCCGCCACGGCGGCCTCGGAGAGGGCGGTCACTGTCAGGGGGACACCTGCCGCCGCCGCCGCGCGTTCCAAGGTCGTGCTCTCAGGGGCGTCTTCGCCGAGGCGCAGACAGGTGAAGCCGTCGCCGAACAGGTCGAGGGTCGAGCGGCCATCGGCGAGCCAGGCATGGGGCGCGCGGGTGCCGGGCCGGGCCGAGGGCACGAATTCAAGCCCCCCTTCGGGCGGGGCCGCGGTGCCGTCGGGGATGCAGACCGGCGTTTCTTCGTAGGCGTATTGGAACTTGTGAAAATCGCTGCCGGCGAAGGCGCGCACCGATTCGCGGAGCGCCGTCACGTTGGGGCCGATCTCCCCCGCAGCGCAGCGCGCCGCTTCCTCGGCGCTGATCGCCGGGATGGAGGTCAGCGCGTCATAGGACCGGGTGGCCAGCGTCACGTTGCGCCGGGCTACCGGGCGGCGCTCGGCCTCATAGGACCCAAGCAACTCCTCTCCGCCCCAGCCCTCGGTGACGGCGGCGAGCTTCCAGGCGAGGTTCATGGCCTCTTCCAGCCCCGTATGCATGCCGTAGCCGCCGGTGGGCGAGCATTGATGCGCCGCATCGCCGGCGATGAACACCCGGCCGACGCGGTAGGTCTCGGCGACGAAATCGCGCCGCTCCCAATGGGTCACGTCGATGATCTCGTGGGGGAAATCGCCGCCGAACAGCCGCCGGAGCGTGTCTTCGGCATCGGTGTTGCCCTCGGCGTCGTCATAGACCGAAAGCCGGTAGAGGCCGTGGCCGTCGATGGCGATCATCTCCGACCAGGCCCCGGTCTCGTCGATGGAGCGGTGAAACCGCGCGATGCCCTTGTCGTGGAGGCCGATCATCTCCTTTGAGCGGAAGAAGATGTTGATGGAATGGGCGAAGACGCCGAGGCCGCCGAGGTCGATCCCGAGGGCGGCGCGCACCATGCCGCCCGGCCCGTCGCAGCCGACCAGGTAGCCGGCCCAGATCTCTTGACTTTCGCCGCTCACGCTGTCGCGAAGGACGGCGCGGACGCCGTCGGGCCCCTGGGTGAAGCTGTCGAGCCCGGTGTTGTATCGCAACGTCACCGGGGCGAGCGTCTTGACGTGGTCGGCCAGGATCGGATCGAAGAAGATCTGCGGGCAGTGACAGGGGCTTTCCGGGGTGAAGGGCTGGCGGTCGCGCGCGGCGTAGGCGGGGATCTCAAGCCGGGCCAGCTCGGGTCCTGAGAAGTTTCGCTGGTAGACGATGTCGCCGGGATAGTCTGCGGGCCAGCCCGCGGCCCGCACCGAATCGGCGATGCCCCAGCGGCGGCAGAACTCCATGTTGCGCGCGCTCACCTGGCTCATCTTCGGCACCGGGACGCTCCCGTCGCGCTTTTCCACCAGCAGGCAGGGGATGGCGAGCCGCCCGAGCTCGGCCGCCAGGCCCAAACCCACCGGCCCGGCGCCGGCGATCAGGACGGGAATCTGGGGCATTGACGGCGCCATCCCTAATCCACCCCGACGAACAGGTCTTCGATCGGGATCGGCGCCTTGATCATGTCCTGCTCGGTCAGGTAGGCGAGGAAGGCCTCCAGCGTCGTGCGGTTGGGCTCGACGCCATAAGGCCAGGGGTCATCGCCGAAGGCGCCGAAGAGGGTCTCCGCCTCCGCCTTCATCCACGGCAGCATGTAGGGCAGCGTCCCACTGCGGCTGCGGAGACGGGCGATAGCCTTGGCTTTGGCGTCCTCGAAGGCGCCATAGAGGCTCTTGGCGACAAACGGGTGGGCTTCAAAAACGTCGCGGCGGATCACCACCAGGTGCATGATCGGGAAGATCCGCGTGCGCTTGTAATAATCCAGTTCCACCGCGGGAAAATCGGGAAACAGGCGCACGACATCGGGATGGCTGGCGAGCGACCGGGGCAGCATCGGCGTTACTAGGGCGTCGATCTCGCCGTCCTCCAGGAGTTGGGCGAGGGACTTGTCCGACGTGTTGTCCTCCATCCGCACCGGGTGCAAAAGCGGCATGATCTCCGCCCCGGTGTGGCGGCCCGGCGTGTCCAGGTTGCCCTGAACCCAGTGGATGGTGGAGAGATCGACGCCGTAGTCATGGGCCAGCATGCCGCGCGTCCAGACCGAGGCGGTCTGGGTATAGATCTGGGTGCCGATGCGCTTGCCCTCCAGGTCCTTCGGCGTCCGGATGCCGGCATTGCGGTTGATGGTGATGAAGCCGTGGCGGAACACGCGGGAGGGAAAGACCGGGAGGGCGACGAAGGGGCAGCGCCCGGCGTCATAGCGCGCGACGAATTCGGAGGCCGACATCTCCGCCACGTCATAGGGATCGGGCCCCGACATGTGATCGAACAGGGTGCGGGGATCCTGGCTGATGATGAAATCGAGATCGATTCCCTGCGGCCTGACCTGCCCGGTGTAGAGCGGCAGCATGCGGTCGTACAAACCGCAGGCGAATCTCAGCGCCACCTCGGAGTCCTTCGGCATGTCCGGCCGTTCCTGTCCCTGGTTCTTGTTCTTAGCCCCAAATTGGCACGGGCAGGAGCCGAGATCAACGCGGGGCTGATGTGTTCCTTGGGCAAAGGCGGTGGCGTAATGTTAGATTGACCGGGTAAGGCGGCATATCACCGGCGGAGGGGATCGTGGCGACATTCTGTGAACAGGTTTGGGCGGAGACGGCGGATCTGCGGGCGGCAATCGGCGCACTGCCCTTCAACCGCGAGCTGGCGGCGGGAACCCTCGCCCAAGAGCGTTTCCGCTTCTACATGATCCAGGATGCGCTGTATCTCGACGATTATTCGCGCGCGCTGGCCGCCGCCGCCGCCAAGGCGCCCGACAGCGACGCGCGTTGCTTCTTCGCCGCCGCGGCGGAAGAGGCCATCGTCGTGGAGCGTGCGCTGCACGCGGGTTTCTTCGAGAAGTTCGCCATCACGCCGCAAGACGCCGCAAAGGCCGAAAAATCACCCACCTGCACCGCCTATACCAATTTCCTGCTGGCGACGGCGCACACCGGCAGTTACGCGGAACTTGCCGCCGCCATCCTGCCGTGTTTCTGGATCTATTGGGACGTGGGGCTGGCGATCGCCAAGGAAAGCGCGCCCGACAACCCGTTCGCCGCCTGGGTCGAGACCTATTCCGACGACGCCTTCGGCGATCAGGTCAGATGCGTGATCCGTATTACCGACCAGACTGCGGAGGCGGCGGGCGCGGCAGAGCGCGCGGCCATGCGGGGGGCCTTCGTGCTGTCCACCCAATACGAGTGGATGTTCTGGGATTCGGCCTACAAGCTGGAGACCTGGCCGGCCCCGGCGTGAAAAACGCCTTATTTAAGCACGTCTTTAATTAAACGAACATTTAAATAAGGCGTTTTTCGCTTTATAAAGCTTAACCATTTCCTCGCGTGGAGGGCCGCCTGGATGCCCCGGACAAGCTGAGGCGTGATGCGGGGATGAGGGGGCCTATCAAGATCGCCACCGCCGTTTCTTCCGTCACCGGCTGCACGCTCCGGACAAGCCGGCGCGTGACACGGGGGCTATCTCCTTAGATCGTCATCGCCCGGCCTGTCCGGGCGATCACGATCCCGTTCGTCATCCCGAGCGGACCTTTGAAACAT
>JAHEKA010000224.1 GCA_024638585.1 Rhodospirillales bacterium | reverse complement strand
CGTCCTTGGTGACCTTGGCCAAGCCCAGCATGGTCTCCACCACCTTTTCGTGGGAGGCGATATAGGGGACATCGAGCTTGTCCGAGAGATCCTCCACCTCCTGAGGAACATCCTGGGCCCGCACCGGTCCCTGGGCGGCCAGACCCAGGCCCAAGCCGGCCCCGACGGTGAGGGCGGCAACCCAGCGACGGGCCCCGATCCAATGGTCTTGCCGAGACAGCCAACGCATCGTTGTCCTCCCCCGGAGCCGACGCTCCATGGTCACCCGAACGCGAGCCTCGATCCCACCCGTTCAATGTGGCCCTTTTATGTTGAAGAGACGGGGGAAACCCCGCCGGGCCGCGCGCCAATTGCCCTCGGCCGCAGGCCATGATACTGATGCGCCCGGTTCCGGCGGCTCCACCGCCCGGCGTTCCCCATTCCAGCGGCGGTACGGCTCGTGGTCACGACTTTCGAAATTCTCGGCGGTTTCGTCCTCCTCCTGTTCGGAGCGGAATACCTGGTGCGCGGCGCGGTCGGCCTCGCCAACCGCTTCAACGTCTCGCCCATGGTCATCGGCATGACCATCGTCGCCTACGGCACCACCGCCCCGGAACTGGTGGTCAGCGTCGAAGCGGCACTGTCCGGCGCCCCCGGTATCTCGGTCGGCAACGTGGTCGGCTCCAACATCGCAAACATCCTTCTGATCCTCGGCGCCGCCTCCCTGGTCTATCCGATCCGCTGTACCCCGTCGCTGCTGTACCGCGACAGTTCCGTGATGCTGGGGGCCGCCTTCCTGTTCGTGGGTCTGGCCCTGACAGGGACCATCACCCGCGCCCAGGGGGGGCTGATGATCGCGGCCATCATCTCGTTCTCGATCTATACCTATTGGGCGGAGCGCAGGCGCAACCGCACCCACGATATTCTGGAGCAGGAAGCGGAGGAATTCAGCGAGGGGCCGCGCTCGGTCTGGCTCGCCATGTTGGCGGTGACCGGCGGCGTCGTTTCGGTGGTGGTCGGCGCCCGGCTGCTGATTTCCGGCGCCACCGCCGCGGCTCGGTATTTCGGCGTGGGCGAGGAAGTGATCGGCCTGACCGTGGTGGCGGTGGGGACCTCCCTGCCGGAATTGGCCACCGCCGTGGTGGCCGCCTGGCGCAGGCATACCGACGTCGCCATCGGCAACGTGATCGGCGCCAATATATACAATGTGCTGGCGATCATGGGCATCGTGTCGGTGATCACGCCGCTGCAGATTCCGGCGCAGATCGTGCGGTTCGACATCTGGTTCATGCTGGCCGTCACCTTCGCCCTCTTGATCGCGGTGGTGGTCTTCAGGGGCGTGAGCCGGGCCATCGGCGGTTTGTTCCTGGCCGCCTATGCGCTCTATGTCGTGCTCCAGTATTATGGGCTGCGGGTGATCGGCCTCTAGCGCCGCAACCACCCTTGATCCCAGGTCTGGATTTCGACATCCTCACGCCATGACCCAGCAACCGAAAAACGCGCTCGTCACCGGCGGCTCCCGGCGCATCGGCCGGGCCATCATTGAGGCGCTGGCCGCGGACGGGTTCGGCGTGTGTATCCATTACAACACCTCGGGCGAGGAAGCGGCGGCGCTGGCCGCCGAAATCAATGCCCAGGGGGGCCGCGCCGTAACGATCGGGGCCGATTTGATGGACGAGGCCGCGACCGCGGAGCTGATCGCCCGCGCCGGCGACGCACTGGGACCGCTCGACCTGTTGATCAACAACGCCTCGGTTTTCGAACGCGACGAAGCCGCCAGCGTGACCCGCGAGAGCTGGGACCGGCACATGGAGGTCAACCTCCGCGCCCCCTTCGTGTTGATCCAGGGCTTCGCCGCGGCGCTGCCCGCGGGTCTGGAGGGCGGCGTGATCAATATCCTGGATCAACGGGTGCGCCACCTGAGCCCGCATTTCACCAGCTATACCCTGTCCAAGGCAGGCCTCTGGACCCTGACCCGGACCCTGGCCCTGGCCCTGGCCCCGCGCATCCGGGTCAACGGCATCGGTCCGGGGCCGGTGCTGCCGAGTCCGCGCCAGACCGAGGCGGACTTTCAGCGACAGGCGGGGGCCACGCCGCTGGGGCGGGCGGTGGATCCGATGGATATCGCCGAGGCGGTGCGGTACCTGGTGGGGGCGCGCTCGGTCACCGGGCAGATGATCGCCGCCGATTCTGGCCAGCACCTTCAATGGGGAGCTCAAGGCTCCGCCGCTGCCGAGGAATAGCGCGGCTTTGAAGCCAAATCGCCGGGTCCCTCAATCTCCAATCGACCCGATCCGCCGGGATCGTGTATAACGGCCCGGCACAAACGGCAGCGACGGCGTAACACGGCTCCATGACAAGAGATTCCAAGGTTCGACCGCTTCGGCCCACCCCGGCCTATTCGGTGACGCCCGATGCTCCGCGCAAGGTCTTCATTCGCGATCTGATCGGGTCCTGCGCACTCGGCGTTCACAACCACGAAAAGGGCACCCGGCAGCGGGTGCGGATCAATCTGGAGCTTTCGGTGGCCGATGACGGGCGGCCCGCGGACGACCATATCCGGGATGTCGTCTGCTATGAGGAGGTGACCGACGACCTGCGCCGTCTTTTGGCCGGACCCCATATCCACCTGGTGGAGACCCTCGCCGAGGAGATCGCCGATCTGTGTTTCAAGGACAGCCGCGTGACCGCCGCGCGCATCCGGGTCGACAAGCTCGACGTCTTCGCCGATGCCGAAAGCGTCGGGATCGAAATCACCCGGATCCGCTCAAGTCACTGATTCTCCACCCAAGCCTTGCCCTATTTCCGCCTTATTCGGGCCCGAAAGCCGCTCTGAACCGGCCAAAACGACGCAAGTTTTGCACAGGTCCACAACCCCTGCGGGACCATCGGCGCTATTCACCAAAAAAATCGATGTTATCTTTATGTTATCGCTTGACAATAATTTACAGTAATAATTTCAATTGCTTAGAAAAATTGCCTCTTTTTTAAGCAAAGAGGTCCGGGTATAGGATGCTCT
The DNA here is from genome assembly GCA_024638585.1 of Rhodospirillales bacterium. GTDB lineage: Bacteria > Pseudomonadota > Alphaproteobacteria > SMXQ01 > SMXQ01 > SMXQ01. Next base: position 2,027 of record JAHEKA010000224.1, on the reverse strand, counting down.
AAGCCCAAACGCCCGATCCGTTACATTATCCACAGGCTTCTCCACCGCTTCTGTGAATTGTGGCGAGGCCGCCCGGAACCGCAGTTGCGGGAGCATTGACGCGGACGACGGAAGACCCAAAATACCGGCCATGACCGATTCTGAAGACCAGCCGAGCGAACCGGCGGCGCAAGGCCCCAAGGGCGCCGAGCTGATCCGCGCCGAGGTGGCGACCCTGCCCCAGCGCCCCGGCGTCTACCGCATGGTGGATGCCAAGGGTTCGGTCCTCTACGTCGGCAAGGCCAAGAACCTGCGCAAGCGGGTGGTCGCCTATACCCGGCCCGAACGCTTGGGCGCCCGCATGGCCCGCGTGGTGGCCGCGACCCGGGCGCTCGAGATCGTCACCACCCGCACCGAGGCCGAGGCACTGTTGCTGGAAAGCAACCTGATCAAGCGCCTCAAGCCGCGCTACAACGTGCTGCTGCGGGACGACAAGTCGTTCCCCTTCATCATGATCACCGCCGATCACCAATGGCCGCAGATCACCAAGCACCGGGGCGCCAGGGCGGCGGGACGGGAGTATTTCGGGCCCTTCGCCTCGGCCGGCGCCGTCAACGCGACCCTCGCCCAACTGGCCCGGGCCTTTCCGCTGCGCTCATGCTCCGATTCGATCTTCGAGTCGCGCACCCGTCCCTGCCTGCAATACCAGATCAAGCGCTGCACCGCGCCCTGCGTGGGACGGATCGGGCGTGAGGACTACCTGGCCATGGTCGACGAGGCCCGGGAATTCCTCGGCGGCAAGAGCCGCGCCATCCAGGAGCGGCTGGCCGACAAGATGCACGCGGCCAGCGACGCGCTGGATTTCGAGGCCGCCGTCGTCTTCCGCGATCGCATCCAAGCGCTGACCCGCATCCAGGGCCGCCAGGACATCAACCTGGCCGGCCTGGGCGATGCCGACGTCATCGCCCTGTTCCGCTCGGGCGAGGCCTGCTGCATCCAGGTGTTCTTCTTCAGAGCCGGGCAGAATTTCGGCAACCGGGCCTATTTCCCGGCCATTCCGCGCCAGACCGAGGACGCCGATATCCTGGAGAGCTTTCTCGGCCAGTTCTATGCCAACCACATGCCGCCGGGCCTGGTGCTGTTGAGCGAAGCGATCCCCAATCCGGGGCTGGTGGCCGAGGCCCTGAAATTGCGCGCCGGGCGCAAGGTCGTCCTGTCGGTGCCGACCCGGGGTGCCCGGCGCGCCGCGGTGTCCCAGGCGCGGACCAATGCCGAACAGGCCCTGGCGCGGCGCCTGTCGGAGAACGCCTCCCAGCGGCGCCTGCTGGAAGGCGTCGCCGAGGTCTTCGGCCTGGCCGAGGCCCCCAAGCGAATCGAGGCTTACGACAACAGCCATATCGGCGGGAGCGGGGCGCTCGGCGCGATGGTGGTCGCGGGCCCCGACGGCTTCGTCAAGAACGCCTACCGCAAGTTCAATATCCGCAACGCCGAAGGCGCCATGAAGGGCGGCGACGATTACGGCATGCTGCGCGAGGTTCTGACCCGCCGGTTCTCCCGGGCGCTCAGGGAGGAAGCCCAGGGCAAGGCAGGCCTGTGGCCGGACCTGTTGCTGATCGACGGCGGCGCGGGCCAACTCACGGTCGCCCAGGAGGTGTTCGAGGAGCTCGGCATCGACGGGGTGGCCCTCGCCGCCATCGCCAAGGGCCCGGACCGCAACGCGGGACGGGAGCGTTTCTTCCTGCCGGGGCGGGAGCCTTTCCAACTGGATGCGCGCCATCCCGTGCTCTACTTCCTCCAGCGCCTGCGCGACGAGGTCCACCGCTTCGCCATCGGCGGCCAGCGGGCCAAGCGGGCAAGCGCCATCCCGCGCTCGGAGCTGGACAAGATCCCCGGCATCGGTGGTGTCCGCAAGCGGGCGCTTCTCAACCACTTCGGCGCCGCCCGCGCGGTCGAGGCCGCCGGCATCGAGGACCTCACCAAGGTCGAGGGAATCTCCGCCACGGTCGCCAAACGCATCTATGACCACTTCCACGAAGAGCGATAGCCCG
>JAHEKA010000223.1 GCA_024638585.1 Rhodospirillales bacterium | reverse complement strand
GCAGCTCTCGCTCCAGATCCTTGCTCACCATGCCCTGGGGAGTCGCCTCCAACGCCAGGGTGGCGAGATGGGCGGCGGCGATGCGTTCTTCGAACCAGGTCTGGCGAAAACGGGCGATGGAGGGCGCGAAGATGAAGACTTCCGCCAGCATGACGAAGAACACTGTCAGGACCAGCAGACGCGCGGAGAGCGAGCGGGCCAGCGGCGGCAAGCGTTTAGGGGTGTTTGCCATTGGCGAACTCTAAACCACCCGATCAACGGTTCAAACGGTTCAGTTGACACCGCTCCGCCGGCGCCGTGCCAATCGCGCCCGCGGCTCTCAAACCCACTCCGGTTCCTGTCCCGAACGTCATCGGCACGGCTCCGTGATACGGAACCGTGCCGATCAAGAACCGGCGGGGGACCCGACCCGCCGGCAACTCAGGGGTGTAATTTACCGTGCCCCACACTTGGCCTTCTTGGCGCCACACTTAGCGGCACAGGGATTGGCGCCACACTTGGCCTTCTTAGCCGCACATTTGGCGGCGCAAGGGTTTGCACCACACTTGGCCTTCTTAGCCGCACACTTGGCGGCACAAGGGTTCGCACCACAGGCTGCAACCTGATAGGGCGTGATGTTATCGGGCGCGGCAACGGCGGCGGGCAAAGCGACCGCGGTCGCAGCAGCGGCAATAGACAGGGCAGTCAGGGACTTCTTAAGCATTGGGATCTCCTTGAAAGATCGTTCTCTGTTACAGGTCGGTGCCGAGCCTATACCGGTACAAACGCCTGTGGCCGAAGGGCACCAAACCCGACATGTATATTGAGCGGCAAGGGCCCCGATTATTCCAATGAACTCAAATCACGTTCTCGTGAGAATGCGAAAGACCGGTCAGCCCAGGCGCAGCAAGGCGCGGACGATGCAACGGGTGCGAGAGGAAAACAGGCTCGCCGTGTAGAAACTGCCGGCCGCCCGTTTGCTGATCTCGGAAAGCGTGGGATAGGGCGCGATGACCGAGGCCATGTCCTTGATCTTGAGCTTGCCCTGGACCGCGAAGACCCAGGGCAGGATCAGTTCCCCGGCGTGAGGGCCAACCATCGAGGCGCCCAACACCCGGCCGCGCTTGCCCACCACGACCTTGACCAGACCGTCCAAGCGGCGCTCCGCCCGGGCGCGATCGATCTCCTCGAACGGGGCGCGCAGGATCGTGGGCTCCGGGCCCGCGTCCCGGGCCGCCGCCTCGCTGAGGCCCACATTGGCCAGCTCCGGATCGGTAAAGGTCACCCAGGGAACGGCGGAATGATCGGCCTTGGCGGGCAGGCGGAACAGCGCATTGCGAATAACGATGCCGGCATGGTAACCGGCCACGTGGGTGAACTGGTAACCGCCCGCGACATCGCCGATGGCGAAGATCTTCTTGTTGGAAGAACGCAGGCGCGCATCGACCTCGATGCCGCGGGGCGAATACCGCACCCCCGCATCTTCGAGCCCAAGCCCATCCACATTGGCCGCCCGGCCGATGGCGATCAGCAGGTGCGAGCCCTCGATCCGGGGCGGCGCACCGTCACCTTCGACCGACACGGCCACACCGCCGTCGGCACCGGGCGCCACACTGGCGACCTTGGCACCTTCGTGCAGTTCCACGCCTTCCGCCAGAATCTGACGGCGCACCACGTCGCTCAACTCCGGATCGTCCTTGTTGAGGATCGTCGTCGCCTCGACCACCACAACATCGCAGCCGAGCCGTCGGTGCGCCTGGGCCATCTCGAGGCCGATGGGCCCGCCGCCGACGACGACCAGGCGCTTCGGCGCCTCCTTGAGGTCGAACACGGTTTCGTTGGTCAGGTACGGCACGGTGTCGAGGCCCGGGATCGGCGGCACCAGGGGGCTGGAACCGGTGGCGATGACGAATCGCTTGGCCGCGATCACGGTATCGCCCGCCTCAAGCTCCCGCGGCCCGGTAAAGCGCCCGGCCTCCTGCAGCACCGTGACGCCCAGGCCTTCGAATCGATCCACCGAATCATGGGGCGCGATGGAGGCGATGACGCCATGGACATGGGCGTTCACCGCGGCGAAATCGGCCCGCGCCGGGCCGCCGGCGACACCGAACCGTTCGGCCGCGCTCATGGCGTGGGCGGCGTGGCCGGCGGCAAGCAGCGATTTCGAAGGGACGCAGCCATAATTTAGGCAATCGCCCCCCATCTTGCCCTTTTCCACCAACACGCAGCGAGCCCCCATCTGGGATGCGCCCGCCGCCACCGACAGTCCACCCGATCCCCCGCCGATGATGCAGAGGTCGGTCTCAATCCGGTTTGCCATGGGTCAATACCCCTCTTCGGACTGCTAGTTTCCGCCGCCCTTGAATCTCTTATATGCAATCGGGATCAGGGACAACACGGCGAGGCCGACGATGGGGATAAGAATGTCGGGTTGGAAAATGACCTTGAGATCCGGCATCTTGCCGGCATCGAACAAGGCACCGAGGCCATTGCCCACGGAGGCATAGACGAAGCTTCCCGGGATGATGCCGACGAAGGTGCCGATCACATAGGTGCGCAGCGGCACGCCCAGGAAGGCCGGCACCAGGTTGACCAGCCAAAACGGGAACAGCGGGACCAGCCTGAGAACCAGGAGGTAGCTCAGGGCATTGTCCTGGAATCCCTTTCCATGCGTTTGAGCGAAGGCCCGGCCCGCGCGCGCAACGGCTCGCCAACCGCCGTCCTGGCGGCGAGAAACAGGCCGGTGGCACCGACCGTGGCGCCGATGACCACATAGATCGTGCCGAAGATCGTCCCGAACAGGAAGCCCCCCGCAATCGTCAGGATCGCGCCGCCGGGCAGAGACACGGCGGTGGAGACCGCATACAACACGATGAACAGGAGGCCGGCCCAGATTCCGTGCCGGCCGACAAAAGCGGTCAAATCCTCGCGGTGCTCCTTGAGGGCTTCGAAGCTTACGTAGTCATCCAGATCGAAGACGAAAAACGCGATCAGCAAGGTGACAAGAATGACGAGGGGGATCATGCGCCCCGGAGTGAAGGTCTTGGTCTTTCCTTGGTCCGGGGCCTCTTTCGGGGCGGGTTCAGACATATCATTTTTGGCTGCATTGTCCGGTGGTGATGCCACAGGCCACGCGGCTCTTCCTCTTTCGATTGTCCCATGCATGCTACATCAAACCTTCTTTTCACCGATATCGGGTTTTCGCTGCCTCCCGGCAGCCAGCACCGGGCGAATTTGGCTGCGGCGCCGCCCTTAGTCCAATCAACCCCGTTCACCAATCGGTGAAGTCCCGCAAAGCTCAGATTCCAGGCGATGTGGATTGACTTGCACGGCTTAAGTCCTTATACACCGGGCCTGTTTCGAAAATTGGTCAAGTAAACGGAGCGCGACGTGAAACGCACTTTTCAGCCCTCCAAACTGGTTCGCAAGCGCCGCCACGGATTCCGTCAGCGCATGTCGAGCGTGGGCGGACGCCGGGTCCTCGCCAACCGGCGCAAAAAGGGCCGCAAGCGCCTGTCGGCCTGACTTACTCCCCTTCCGATCCGATGCCGGCGCTCTTCCGCCTGAAACGGCGCCCGGAATTCCTCCGGGTCGCGGGTTCTGGTCTGAAGGCGGCTGCGCCCGGGCTTGTCCTGCAAGCACTCCCGCGCGAAGGCGGCGTGGGCATTCGCGTCGGCTACACCGCCTCCCGGCGGGTCGGCGGCGCGGTCGAGCGCAACCGGGCCAAGCGCCGTCTGCGGGCGGCGGCGGCGGATGTGATAGAGGCCCATGGCGCAGGCGACTGCGATTACGTCCTGATCGCCCGCCGCGCGACCCTGACCCGGCCCTATCCGGCATTGACCCGGGACCTAGCCGGCGCGTTGAAGAGGCTTGATTTATATGACTGCGCGGAGAATAAAGAGGCGGCAAAAGCGGCGCGCATGAAATCATGAAGACGATTGGATACTTTTTGGCCGGTACGATCCGGGTCGTTTCGGGCCTTGCGGCATTTTGTGGCATCGCCCTGGTCTGGGGCTACCGGCTCCTGATCGCGCCGCTGTTCCCCGCCACCTGCCGCTACAACCCGAGCTGCTCCGCCTACGCCATCGAGGCGATCAAACGCTTCGGACCAGTCAAAGGCGCGCTGCTGGCGGGCCGCCGACTGTTGGCCTGCCATCCGTGGGGCGATCATGGCCACGATCCGGTTCCCGAGGCGGTCACCTACCGCGATCTCCTGAACCCGCAGCGGGGGCGGCCGTGAACGACCAAAAAAATCTCCTGATCGCCATTGTCGCCTCGATCCTGATCATGGTGAGCTTCCAGTATTTCTGGGAGAAGCCCAAGATCGACGCCCAGCGTGCCCAGCAGCAGGAAGCGGCCAAGACCCAGACCCAGCCGCAGGGACAGGCACCCGGCCAGCCAGCCAAGCCCCAGGCCGCGCCCGGCCAGGCCCCCGCCACGACGGCTCAGGCCCCGTCCGGCCCCGACGTCCAGCTGCCGAGCGCCCCCCAACAGAGCCCAAGCGGCGCTCCGAGCCAGGCGGTGCCGCCCGGTGCTCCCGTCGCCCCACCCGCGACCGTCATTAAAGGGCCGCGGGTGTCGATCGAGAGCGATGCGGTCAGCGGTTCGATCTCGCTAAAGGGCGGGACGATCGACGATATCATCCTGAAGAAGTACCGGGTGACCACAAAGCCCGACAGCCCGCTGATCCGCCTGTTGGCGCCGATCGGTTCGAGCGGTGCCTATTACGCCAGCCACGGCTGGCTCCAGGGGGCAAAGGCAGTGACCGATGCCAATACCCTGTGGAAGGCAAACCAAAAGCGCCTGACGCCGGAAACCCCAGTGCGCCTGACCTGGGACAATGGCCAGGGGCTGCGCTTCACCCGCACGATCGCGGTGGACAAGGATTACATGTTCACGGTCACCCAGAAGGTGGAGAACCGGGGAACCCAGCCGGTGACGCTGACGCCTTATGGCGTGCTCAACCGCACCGGCACGCCGCCGTTGACAGGGTTCTATATCCTTCATGAGGGGCCGATCGGCGTCTTCCAAGGGCAATTGGAGGAA
>JAHEKA010000222.1 GCA_024638585.1 Rhodospirillales bacterium | reverse complement strand
AGGATGCCGAAGCGCTGTGGGACAAGGTCGTTCCGAAAACGGCCGGCGGACGATTCGGCTTCGCCTCAGGCCATTGGCAGGCCCTGGCCGACAAGACCAAGGCGGCGCTTCGCGCCTACCACGCCAGCAACGCGTCAACCCAAGGGATCGCCGAGGAACGCCTGCGCCGGCAGGTCGCGCGCGCGGTGCCCAAAGAGGCCTTTTCTCAAGTGATCGAGGAGCTCGCCACCGACGGCGCCCTTGCCGCCGACAGCGGAACACTGCGGCTTGCCCAGCACCAAGCGGAACTTGCGCCTCCCGACGCGGCGCTGTGGCGCAAGCTGGCCCTGGCGTTCGAGGCCGCCGACCTAAGGCCGCCATTGCTCAACGATTTGGCCGGGGAAGCCGGAATCGACCGGCGCGCCGTGGAGCAATTCCTCGTCCGCGCCGCCCGGCTCGGCCTCGTGATCCGGATCGCGGAAAAATCTTTCCTGCTGCCCGAGGCGCTCGAAAAGCTGGGCGCCATGGCCGAAGACATCGCCGAAAAGGACGGCGCGTTGACCATCAAGGCGCTGCGCGACCGGTCCGGCATCGGCCGCAACATGACCATAGAGGTTGCGGAATATTTCGACCGCGTCGGCTTTACCTATCGGCGGGGCAATGAACGGGAAATTCGCAAACCCGCATCGGAAATCGATTGGACGCGGAGATCCTGAGCACCTTTCCGCGCCGCCCATGGGCGGACGGCGCGGATCGGTCTATAAAGACGGCACGATCAGGAATGGGGAAGGGAATCGTATCCGGTGGTGCGCCTGGACTTCAAATCCAGTGAGGGGCGTTGGACGTCCTTGGTGGGTTCGACTCCCACTCCTTTCCGCCACTCTCTCCGCTCAAGGTGCGAGACCTACAGGCCGCGCTCCTCGCGCCGGGTCAGCCAGCGGACGACGTCGGCGGCATCGGTCCGCGCCAACGGCCCGGAACTGTAGCTGGAGTGCAGGATCTCGCCGTCGCCACGAACGATGAACTCCGAGGCCTGGAAAATGTTGCGGGGCTCGCCCCACCAGGCGCCAATGGCATCGGCATGGTCCTTGGTCGCGCCATAGACCACCGGGAAGGACACCTCATCGGCCACTTTCTGGGCGTCTTCCAACGGGTCCACGCTGATGCCGATCACCGAGACGCCGAGCTTATCGAGCGCTTCCTTCTCTTTTTCGAAGCCGACCAACTGCCGGCGGCAATACGGTCACCAGTGGCCGCGGTAGAACAGGGCCACGAAATATTTGGTGTCGATGTCGTCCGGCAGGGTGAGGGTGCCGCCGCCGACGAGATCGAATGTCAGCGACGGAAAGGTCTCGCCCGCATAAAGCTTTTCGGCCATGGGTGTCTCCTGGTTCCGATGCCGCTATTTCACACACGATCCGCCCCCTAAGGCAAGATCACATTTGCGTCATCGGGTGAAAAGCGGCAGCCCTGACCTTGACCTGTTCGGGCCACAGGACCACACTTGCCGGCGAATGCAGGTTTAAATGACATTCGTTGCAACGGGAGGAACCGGGCTTTGGCCGATCAACTGCCCAAAATCTACGAAGACCGGATCGCAAGGATCACGGACGAGGAGCTCGAGTTCCGGGGATGGACCCGGGAACAGATGCGCGCGCGGTATCTCGACCGCATGGAGCGCGACAAGGGTTCGCCCCAAGTGGGTGACATGGCGCCCGATTTCGAACTTGAACGTCTGGACGCCACCGGCCAACGGACCGGCGAGATGATGTCGCTGTCGTCCCTGCGCGGCAAGCCCGTGGGGTTGATCTTCGGATCCTATACCTGACCGCCTTTCCGTCGCGAGGCCGTGCGCCTCGATGGAATAGCGAAAGAGTTCGGCGACCGTATCCACTTCCTGTGCGTCTACATCAAGGAAGCGCATCCGACGGACGGTTCCCAATCGCCCGCCAATATCGACGACGATGTGCTGTTCACCCAGCCCACCACCGAGGATGAACGTGCCGAAGTGGCGGCCGCCTGCATGCTGCGCTTCAATTTCTCCTTCCCCATGGTGCTGGACGACATGACCGACGAGGTGGGCACTGCCTACATGGCGATGCCGGAGCGGCTCTACGTGTTGGATGGCGATGGGCGCGTCGTCTGGAAATGCGGCTTGGGCCCGCATCTGTTCGATCCCGACGGGTTCGAGGAGACCATCAAGAAGCTGGCCGGGTCGTAACCGAAAGAGAGATCGAGCGAGATCGATTGCGCTGGGGTCCGCCCTTCCCTGATGGCGGATCGGGGGGCCGTCTGCCAGCCGTTCTTACGATAGCCGGGTCAGGTCGCCGATCTTGAAGGCCTCGACCGGCTTGCCGATGCCTTTGAGGTCCAGCGGCCCCATGGGCTCGACCCGAGCCCTGTTTTCGATCTCCACCTTGGCCCTCTGATCGGCGAGGATTTCACCGTCCTCCGCGCGATCACACAATCGCGCCGCAATATTCACGGCATTGCCGATGGCCGTGTAGTCGTAGCGGCCCTCGGAGCCGATCAGCCCCAGCGTTGCGTAACCATACGAAATGCCGATGCCGAATCCGATCTCATGGCCGCGTCTGCGCCAATAGGCCTGGACGTCGGCAAAGGCCGCCTTCATCTCGTGAGCCAGGGTCACCGCCTGCATCACCGGATCGTCACAGGGCAAGGGATCATTGAAAATGACCATCAGCCCGTCTCCGGCGCGATAGCCGATGGTCCCGCCATGAGACTGCACCAAGCCGCCCATCTGGCTATGGACGTTTTGTAAGACGTCCATGACTTCTTCGGGTTCGACCGAATCCGAGAACGCGGTGAAGTTCCGGACATCACAAAACAGGCAGGCGACCATGCGGCGGTGGCTTTCGAGCAGCGATTCCTTGCCGCCCGCGGTGATGAGGTCGGCGACTTCCGACGACAGGAACCGCTTGAGGCGCGCGAGACGCTCGATCTCCTCAACCTGATCGCTGACCCTGTCTTCCAAGGTCGCGTTGAGCGCCGCCAGCTCGGACGCCTTGGAGCGAACCGAACGATTCAGGGTCGCCAGCAGTTTGATCGGGTTCAGCAGGACCGCCGCGACCAGAAAGAGGTAACCCAGAATGAGAATGAGAATGTCGTAGAAGGTGTAAAGGGTGCCGGCGATGATCGCGACCCCCGCCACCCCCACGGCGAAGGGCACGCGGTCACCATGCTGCGTTGCATCCCAGTGGAGACCCAAGACGGCAACCAAGCCAGATGCCCACATGAGAACCGCCTGCAGGTGCGGGTTGATACCGACGGGCTCAAGACCCACGAGCGGCACGGTCAGCCTGATCAGAACGTCGGCATAGCAAAACGCGACGGACAGTCCCGCACCGAGATAAGCGACAAAACCGAAAGGCAGTTTGCGCCCGCTGTCGCCTTCATCGGCGTCGGCTGCGATAACGCCCGTTTCGGGCTCTGCGTTTCCCGACACTCCGCCCCCCACTCCGGCGATACGCTCGCCGATAATTGTCTTTCCCTGGGCATTCTAGGCCGACCTATCGGCGTTTGAAACAAGGGACGCCGTCATGCCTAGCCTACGCGCCCGCCCCGGCGCCCTGGAACGGCAGGCGCCGGCCCAAGCGATACCGGCGGCGAGAATCAATGGTTCATCAAACGGCTCGGATCGGGTTAGACTGGCATCGAACCCGGGCCGTAACGGACCCAGGGGCCAAGAACGACCCACACAGGCAGCAACATGGGAGGCCTTGAATGACACGTCGTAATGTAATCGCTATTGGTATCGTGGGGGCTTACGCCCTCACCCTTATCCCCGGATCGCCGGGCACCCAAGCCGCGGAACTGGGCAAGACGCTTGCGGAAATCACCGAGCGCGCGAAGAAAGAGCCTCCCGTGCGCGTCGCCGTGACCTGGCGCAAGAAGCTGCGCAAGGCGCTGACCAAGGCTTACAATAAAAAGTACGGGCTAAAAATCAAGGCAACGCGGGTGCGCGGCCTTGCCAGCCGCGAGCGCATCCTCAATGAGGCCATCGCCGGCGTCGTGTCCTACGACATGGTCAACGTTTCCGGCGAACTGCGCGAACAATACGTCAAGGCCAAGGTCATCACCGCAGTGCCCTGGGACAAGCTGTTCCCCGAACTCAACAAGGCGCTGATCGGCCCCAACAACTACTTCCTGGCGACCAGCTTCAGCAAATACGGCATCGTCTACAACACCAAGCTGGTCAAGGGTGGGGACATCCCCAAGACCTGGGCCGACTGCCTGGATCCCAAATGGAAAGGGAAGCTCGCCGTGATGACCCGTCCGCGGGCCTATACCGCGTTATGGGCGGCCTGGGGCAAGGACAAGAGCCTCAGCTTCCACAAGGCGTTGAAAGCGAATGGGCCCGTCTGGTCCGGCGGCAATACGGCGACCGCGACACAGATCGCGGCCGGCGAACAATCCATCGGCTGCGGGCTCGGCCTGCACGCGGTGGTCAACGTCAAACGCCGCGACCCGACGGCACCGCTTGCTTTCGCGTTGCCCAAGGTGCTGCCGATCCAGATCGGCGAAGGGCTGGCGCTGATGAAGGGCGGGAAGAGCCCCAACGCCGCGGTGCTGCTGGCAGGCTTCCTGGCCTCAAAAGAAGGGGAGTCTTACTATCACCTGCAGGGCCGTTCCTCACCCTTCGTGCCGGGATCCGTCGCGGACAAGATGGTCAAGAAGCGCGGCGCCACCCTCGCCTGGGGCGGCTGGGCCTGGACCGGCAAGCGAGAGGCCGAGGCCTCCCAGGATATCGTCAAGGCCTGGGGCTTCCCCAAGAAGGCACGGCGGCGCTGATTCGGTCGCTCCAGCGCGACTGAACGACCGATGGCGGTAAGCGGCACATTCCGTGCCCCGGACGGGGCACGGTCGCGGATCCCTTGGGGCGCGATTAGGAACAACTGGACGGTCATCGCCGTCATCGCCTTCCTGTTGTTCCTGATCCTTGTCCCGATCCTGCGTCTGTTGATCAACAGCTTCCTGCTGGGCCATCCATCGGTGCCCGAGGGATGGACGCTGAGCAATTACACAGCGGCCTTTTCCATGCCGATCTTCTATTCGGCAC
>JAHEKA010000221.1 GCA_024638585.1 Rhodospirillales bacterium | reverse complement strand
ATGAGAGAGATCGCCGCCGCGGTGCAGGAGGGTGCGGGCGCCTATCTCAATCGCCAATATCAGGCGATCGCCGTGGTCGGCGTCGTGATCGGTCTGTTCCTGTGGTGGCAACTCGATCTCCACGTGGCGGTGGGTTATGCCATCGGTGCGTTGTTGTCCGGCGCCGCCGGTTATATCGGCATGCACATTTCCGTGCGCTCCAATGTCCGCACCGCCGAGGCGGCACGCAAGGGCATGAGCGAGGCGCTCAACATCGCCTTCCAGGCCGGTGCCGTGACCGGCATGTTGGTCGTCGGCCTCGGACTGCTGGGCGTCAGCGTTTATTACTGGGTCCTGCTGCGCTACGGGTTCGAGACGCGAGCCGTGCTCGAGGCCCTGGTCGCACTCAGCTTCGGCGCCTCGCTGATTTCCATCTTCGCCCGTCTCGGCGGCGGCATCTTCACCAAGGGCGCCGATGTCGGGGCCGACCTGGTCGGCAAGATCGAGGCGGGCATCCCCGAGGACGATCCGCGCAACCCCGCCGTCATCGCCGACAACGTGGGCGACAATGTGGGCGATTGCGCCGGTATGGCGGCCGACCTGTTCGAGACTTATGCCGTGACCATTGTCGCCACCATGTTGTTGGCGGCGATCTTCTTCACCGGCGCCGCCCAGGAGACCATGATGTTGTTGCCGCTTCTGATCGGCGCGGTCTGCATCGTCGGCTCCATCGGCGGCACTTTCTTCGTGCGCCTGGGCGGATCCCAGAACGTCATGGGGGCGCTGTATAAGGGCTTTATTGCCGCGGCCTTGCTGTCGGCGATGGGCATCGCCATCGTCATCTATGTGGTGATTGGCTTCGGCGCCACCTTTACCATCGGGCAAAAGACCTTTACCGGCACCAGCCTGTTCATCTCAGCGCTGACCGGTCTCGGCGTGACCGCGCTGCTGGTGTGGATCACCGAGTACTATACCGGGACCGAGCATCGCCCGGTGCAAAGCGTGGCCGAAGCTTCCACCACCGGCCATGCCACCAACATCATCCAGGGCCTTGCCGTATCGATGGAAGCCTGCGCCCTTCCGGCTTTGGTGATCTGCGGCGGCATCATCATCTCCTATCTTTCGGCCGGACTGTTCGGCATCGCCATCGCGGTGACCGCAATGCTGGCGCTGGCAGGCATGGTGGTGGCGCTCGACGCTTACGGGCCGGTGACCGACAACGCGGGCGGCATCGCGGAAATGGCCGAATTGCCCGAAGACGTGCGCAAGACCACCGATGCCCTGGACGCCGTCGGCAACACCACCAAGGCGGTGACCAAGGGCTATGCCATCGGCTCCGCGGGCCTGGCCGCCCTGGTTCTGTTCGCGGCCTATACCGAAGACCTCAGCCATTACTTCCCGAACCTGCAGATCGCGTTCCGGCTGCAGGATCCGTTCGTGGTGGTCGGCCTGATCTTCGGCGGCATGCTGCCGTTCCTGTTCGGCTCCCTCGGCATGATGGCCGTCGGCCGGGCGGCCGGTTCCGTGGTGCTGGAAGTGCGCCGCCAGTTCCGCGAGATCCCCGGGATCATGGAAGGCACCGGCAAGCCGGAATACGGCAAGGCGGTCGACCTGCTGACCCGGGCGGCGATCAAGGAGATGATCGTGCCGTCCTTGCTGCCGGTGTTGGCGCCGGTGGCGCTCTACTACGTGATCCTTCTCATTGCCGGCCAGGCTGCGGCGTTCACGGCGCTCGGGGCGATGCTGCTGGGTTGCATCGTCACCGGCCTGTTCGTCGCGATCTCAATGACGTCGGGCGGCGGTGCCTGGGACAACGCCAAGAAATTCATCGAGGACGGCCAGCACGGCGGCAAGGGGTCGGACGCCCATATGGCCGCGGTGACCGGCGATACCGTGGGTGATCCCTACAAGGATACCGCCGGCCCTGCCATCAACCCGATGATCAAGATCATAAACATCGTGGCCTTGCTGCTTCTGGCACTTGTCGCCTGAAGGTCAGCCGGCCACGGGCCGACGCAGGATGAGGAAAAGCCCCGGCGAGGCCGGGGCTTTTTCTTTGTGGCACGGGCGGGGAATGGCCGGGCTAGAAGCCGTCGGTTTCCCCCGATGTCTCGAACCGGCCGAGGTTGCCGATAAGTTGCTGGAGGAGACTGAACTCCTGCCCGGGTGTTGGCGTCACCCGGTCCACGGGGTCGATCTCGCGCGCATCGGCCAAAGAGTATTTCTTGACGTTCTGCACCCGGCCCCGATCGTCGAAGGAAATGGCGATCACGTCCCGCGTAATCGGCCTGATCTTAGAGAAAGCGATCCGGTGATCCTTCTGGGAGATGTAGTACCAGGTCTCGTCGGAAAAGGTCGCCACATTGGTGGGTGATCCGAGAAGTTCGCGGACCGCGCCCCGGTCCTGAGTGCCGGGTTTGATCTTTGCGAGATTTTCGCTCTTCACGGCATTGCCCCGCACATTGACGTCGGGGGCGCAGGCGGCGAGGGCGATCAGCGCGGCCGCCAGCGCGGTGCGTAGGGTGGTGACGGCGCCGGAACGTCCGCGGCAGGCGCGGTGTTGGTTGAACTGCTTCATCGGGTCCTTTTCCTGTGGCGGTGGTTCGCCGCCCGGGGCCAAATCGGCGCTGTCAGGCTTGACGCGGCGCCTTGGGGCCATCATCTTTTGCCTAGAATTGCACCAGGGAATCGACCCTGTCAACCATGTGGCACGCCCCTCATGATCCTGTCGTCTCTGTTTCGTAAACGTGCCCCCGAGGCCGCTGCCGACGCTGTGTATGGGGCCCTGGTCCGCCAAGCGCGGGCGCCGTGGTTCTACCGGGACCTCGGGGTGCCGGATACGGTCGAGGGCCGCTTCGAGATGATCGCCCTGCATGGGTTCCTGGTGTTGCACCGGATCAAGGCGGTGAAAGGCGCGGACGGGCCGAGGGCGGAAGCGCTAGGTCAGGCCATCTTCGACCTCATGTTTGCCGACATGGATCGGAATTTGCGGGAGATGGGAACCGGCGACCTTGGCGTTGCCAAGCGGGTCAAGGCATTGGCCAAGGGATTCCTCGGGCGCATCGCGGCTTATGAAGACGGGCTCGGCGATACCGGTGGCCGGTTGGCGGAGGCGCTTAACCGCAACGTCTTCGCGGGCGCCGGCGACCCGGTTGCGCTTGAGGCGCTGGCCGACTATGTCCGGGGTTCGGTCCGCCGGCTTGCCGCGCGGTCCATCGATGAAATCGCCGAGGGCCGTCTCGACTTCGCGGCGGCGGACCCGGTATCGCCATGACGCGGGCGGGTCGGGACAGGGACGCAGCGGAGTTTTCCCGTGTCTTCGCGCTCGAGCCCGACATGGGGTTCGGTGCCGATGCCACCCTGTTCGAGATCGAAGCGGAGCCCGAAGAGCGCGCGGCCCTGGCGCGCCGCTTCGACCTGCTGTCGTTGGCAGCCTTCTCGGCCAAGGGGCGGATCGAGGTCTTCGAGGGCGGGCGGAGTGCGCGGCTCGAGGGACATATCGTCGCCGACGTGGTTCAGGCTTGCGTCGTGACCCTGGAGCCCGTCGCGGCCCATGTGGAGGACGATTTCAGCCTGCTTTATGCGCGGGATGCCGGCGCTGGCGGCCGCGACGCGAACCGGCCCACGGCAGACATTGCCGCCGCGCCGGAGGACGACGATGCCCCGGAACCGCTTGCCGAGGCGGGGATCGATGTGGGAGAGGCGGCCGCGGAATGCCTCGGGCTGGCGCTCGACCCCTATCCCAGGGCGGCGGATGCCGATGAGGCCCTCGCGGCCCTTCCCACCCAGGAGGAGGAAGAGGCGCCGGCCTCGCCCTTTGCGGAACTGGAAAGGTTAAAGCGAAAATAACCCCCGAAGCCGCTTGCCGAAGCGGTTGATTTTGGGTAATAAACGGCTCCATTGCAGTTGGGCGGCGCTCCGGCGCCGACATGGCCCATGACCGAAAGAACCGGATAGATGGCTGTTCCTAAGTCAAAAGTTTCCAAATCAAGGCGTGACAAGCGCCGTTCCCACCATGCGCTCAAGGCCGGGGCCTACGGGGAATGCCCCAATTGCGGCGAATTGAAGCGTCCCCACCACGTATGCGGATCCTGCGGCTATTATGACGGCCGTGAAGTGACCGAGACCGAGGGCGCCATCTAATATAGGCGCCCACCGGCAACCCGATACTGGGTGAACATCATGGGTTTAACCATTGCCCTGGATGCCATGGGAGGCGATGGCGCGCCTGATATAATTGTCAGGGGCGCCGATCTGGCACGGACGCGCTGCCCCGATGCAGCTTTCCTGTTCTATGGCGACGAGGCGCGGATCCGGCCCCGGCTGGACAATTATCCCAAGCTCAAGGCCGTGTCCTTGATCCACCACACCGATGTCGTGGTCAGCGGTGAGGACAAGCCGTCCGTCGCGCTGCGCAAGGGGCGGGGATCCTCCATGGGGCTCGCCATCGATGCCGTCAAGAAGGGCGAGGCCGAAGGCGTGGTATCAGCGGGCAATACCGGCGCGTTGATGGCAATGGCCAAGTTGGCCTTGCGGACCCTGCCGGGAATTACCCGGCCCGCCATCGCCACCGTGCTGCCAACCGCCACATCGGAATGCGTCATGCTGGACCTTGGGGCCAACATCCAGTGCGATGACCGAAACCTGGTGGAATTCGCGATCATGGGCGAGGTCTTTGCCCGCACGGCGCTCGGCCTTCCCAAGCCCAGCATCGGCCTGCTGAACGTCGGCGAGGAAGACCTCAAGGGCCACGAGGCGATCCGTCAGGCGGCGGCGACCTTGCGCGATATCGATTTGCCGATCGAATTCCAGGGCTTCATCGAAGGCGATGCGGTCTGGGCCGGGGGGGCCGATGTCGTCGTGACCGACGGCTTCACCGGCAATGTCGCGCTCAAGACCGCGGAAGGGATCGCCAAGATGTATTCGGGATTCATGCGCAGCGCCTTTCGCAGTTCGCTGTCCGCGCGGCTCGGCTATCTGTTGTCGCGCGGCGCCCTGAATAAGGTTCGTGTCAAGGTCGACCCGCGTCGTTACAATGGCGCCATGCTGCTGGGCCTGAACGGAGTCGTGATCAAGAGCCATGGCGGAACCGATTCCTTC
>JAHEKA010000220.1 GCA_024638585.1 Rhodospirillales bacterium | reverse complement strand
CCTACAAGAAGGCCCACCGGCACGGCGCCGGCGCCCATGTGGTGATGCTCGACGGCGAGGGCTATTCGCTGCTGTGGGAAGAGGGCAAGGAGCGCGAGCGGGTCGAATGGAAGGCCGGGACCATGTTTGCCCCGCCGGAATGGTGGTACCACCAGCACTTCAATACCGGCCCCATGCCGGCACGCTATCTCGCCATTCGCAACAACAACCCTGAGCATCCGCTGCGCACCGGCCTGCCGCGCTTTTCCGACGCCGACGGCGACGGCATGACCCAGTTCGGCAGGGCCCAGATCGAGTGGGCGGAGGAAGACCCCGCGATCTATGAGGAATACGCCGCGGAACTGGCGCGCAAAGGCGTCGAAATCCGCCAGGAACGGCCTGCGAAATAACCACATAAAAGAATCGCTTTGGACGCATCACAACGGGAGAGGCAAAAATGTTCACACTGAAATCCACCGCCACCGCCCTTGGTGCCGGCGCCCTGGGCCTGGCCTTGGGAATGCCCGGCGCCTTCGCCGCCCTTGAAGAGGACTGGTCGACGGTCCTCGCCAAGGCCAAGAAGGAAGGCGTCGTGGTCGTGCACGGCGCACCGGGCAAGCGCTATCGCAATGTCTTCGTCAATGCCTTCCGCAAGGCGCACCCGGACATCAAGATCAAGTTCTCCGGCGCCTCAAACCGGGTCGATCTGCCCAAGCTGCTGCGCGAACGCAAGGCCAAGATCTATGCCTGGGATCTCTGGGTTTCGGGATCCGGCACCGCCGTCGGCAAGATGAAGCCCCGCGGCATTTTTCAGCCCCTGGAACAGATCCTGACCAAGCAGACCATGAACGACAAGCACTGGCTGGGCGGGTTCCACGACGGCTGGATGGACAAGGAGAAGAAGTACTTCTATTCCTTCGACGGCTCGGTCCAGAATCCGATCCAGGTCAACTGGGACCTCGTCAAGAAATCCCAGCTGACCTCCATCAAGGATCTCATCAAGCCTGAATTCGCCGGCAAGATCGTGTGGGACGAGCCGCGCCTCAACGGCTCCGGCAACGGTGCCTCGCTGACGATTTACAAGAATTTCGGCGAGGATTTCCTGCGTCAGCTCTATGCGCAGAAGGTCGTCTTCACTTCCAATCGCCGCCAGGTCGCCGAATGGGTGGTGCGCGGGCGCTACGTCATCGGTATCGGGCTGGGCGAGAACGACCTCAAGGTCTTCCAGAAGGAGGGGCTGGGGCTCAACATCAAACCGCTGCCCGACAGCTATTACAAGATCCAGCAGATCAGCCCGGGCTTCGGCTCGGTCGGCTTCATCGACAAGGCGCCGCACCGTTACGCCGCCGCGGTCTACGTCAACTGGCTGCTGAGCAAGGAGGGCCAGACGGCCTGGGCCGCGGTGCCGCGAAATTCGCGGCGGCTCGACGTCAAGCCCGGCGATCCGCGGCTTGCGCCGAAAACCGGTGTGTCCTACTTCAACGGCCAGAAGGAGGAATTTTCCAAGACCCGCTTCCGCATGCAGGCCATCGCCAAGGAAGTGATCGCGGCCCCGTTGGAGAAACGCAAACGGCGCAAGCGCGGCAAGCGAAAGAAAAAGCAATAGGCCCGAGCGGCCGGAGCCAGGGGAGAGGGAACCGCGGCCCCACGCCGCCGCGGTTCCCGGCATCATGAGCCAGCCCATTATCGAGGTCCGCGACCTGGTCAAAACCTTCGGCGCCGTCCGCGCGCTCGATGGGATCGGTTTTTCCATCTCCAAGGGTGAAGTCTTCACCCTGCTGGGCCCGTCGGGCTGCGGCAAATCGACGACGCTGCGCATTGTCGCCGGACTGGAAAGCGCCGACGACGGCGACATCCTCTTGAACGGAAACCCGATCCTTTCCATCGCGGCCCGCATCAACGTCGCGCCGGAAAAGCGCGACATGGGCATGGTGTTCCAGTCCTACGCCATCTGGCCGCATATGACGGTGGCGGAGAACGTCGCCTATCCGCTCAAACTGCGGGGCGTGGGATCGGCGGAGATCCGCGACCGCGTCACCCGGGCGCTCGACCTGGTGGACCTGGCCGCCCAGAGCGACCGGGACGCCCCAAAGCTGTCGGGCGGCCAGCAGCAACGGGTGGCACTGGCCCGGGCGCTGGTCTACGAGCCCCAGGTCCTGTTGCTGGACGAGCCGCTCTCGAACCTCGACGTCAAGCTGCGCGAACAGATGCGCTTCGAGTTGAAGCTTCTCCAGGAACGGCTCGGCCTGACCCTGATCTATGTCACCCATGATCAATCGGAGGCGCTCAGCCTGTCGGACCACATCGCGCTGATGAACCTCGGACGCATCGAGCAGATCGGCGTGCCCTGGGACCTCTATGAGCATCCCAAGACCGAATTCGTCCGCGATTTCCTGGGCAAGACCGTCACCTTGCCCGGCACCATCGCCGCCATCGACGGGGCCACCGCCCGCGTGACCCTGGGTGGCGCGGAGGGCACGCTCACCTGCCAGGCCAACGGTCTGGACGCCGCGGCAGGGGGTGCGGTCATGGTCGCAATCCGCCCGGAACGGGTGCGGCTGGGCGCGGGGGAAGGCGGCGCCAACAGCTTGACGGGCCATGTCGAGACCGTCCTTTACCAGGGCGAGCGCAGCGAGTGCCTGGTCCGGGTCGGCCGCGAGCTGATCACCGTCTACGGCCCGCCCGAGGCGGTCAAGCTGCGCGGCAGGGACATCACCCTGGAACTGGCGCCCGACGCCATCAGCCTATGGCCGAGATAGCCCTCGCCCCCTTGAGCTCCCGCGCCCGGCGGTTCTTCGAGCTGCGCACCGTGCTGTTCACCCTGGTCCTGTTGGTGACGCTGTTCCTGGTGCTCTATCCGGTGCTCTTGATCATTTTTTACAGTTTCTCCAGCGCCGAGGTGGGCGAGGATTTCGTGTTCGGCTGGCGCGCCTGGAATTACGCGCTCAGCGAGCCGGCGATGTTCGGCACCATCATCAACACGCTGAAGCTGCTGCTGGCGATCAACCTGATCGCCTTTCCCGTCGCCGTGGTGATCTCCTGGGTGCTGGCGCGGACCGACATTCCCTGGCGCAACGGCCTGGAGTTCATGTTCTGGATCTCCTTCTTCCTTCCCTCGCTTTCCGTGACCCTGGGCTGGATCATGTGCCTTGATCCGGGACACGGCTTGTTCAACCGGGCGATCGCGGCGCTGCCCTTCATCGAGGAGGGCCCATTCAACATCTATTCCTTCTGGGGCATCGTCTGGGCCCATCTCGGCGCCAATTCCATCGCCGTGAAGGTGATGCTGCTGACGCCGACCTTCCGCAACATGGATTCGTCCCTGGAAGAGGCCTCGCGCATCGCCGGCGCCGGGCGCCTCGGCACCCTGGCGCGAATCGTCGTGCCGGCGATGCTGCCGGCCCTGCTGGCCATCCTCCTGATGGCCATGATCCGGGCCATGCAATCCTTCGAGATCGAGCTGGTGCTGGGCCCGCCCTTCCAGTTCTACGTCTATTCCACCAAGGTCTATTCCCTGATCGCCCAGGAACCGCCGGAATTCGGCGCCGCGGCGGCACTGGCGACTCTCGGCCTCGCCGCCATCCTGCCGCTGATCTTCGCCCAGCGCTGGCTCGCCACCCGCCGCCAATACACCACCCTGACCGGCCGTCTGCAGGCCCAGCCGGTGCGCCTCGGCCGCTGGCGCATCCCGGTGTTCCTCGGCGTGCTTTTCGTGGTGCTGACCTTGACGGTGATCCCGCTGATCTTCGTGGCCTTGGCCTCCTTCATGAAGCTGTTCGGGTTCTTCAACATCCCCGATCCTTACACCGTCGGGCACTGGGTCACGATCTTCAATGATGAGATCTTCCTGCAATCGATCGGCAACACGCTGCTGATGTCCGGCGGCGCCGCGATCCTGTCCGTCGTGCTGTTTTCCCTGGTGGCCTATTTCACCGTGCGCACCACCTTCAAGGCGCGCGCGCTGCTCGACTTCGTTTCCTGGCTGCCCTTCGCCGTGCCCGGCATCCTGTTCGGCGTCGGCCTCCTGTTCGTGTTCCTGGAATCTCCGCTCTTCCGCCCGCTCTACGGCACCATGTGGCTGTTGATCCTGGCGACGGTGATTTCGTCAATGACGCTGGGGACCCAGATCATCAAATCCAACATGATGCAGTTGGGCCATGAGCTGGAAGAGGCCTCGCGGATCACCGGCGCCACCTGGTGGCACACCTTCACCCGGGTGGTCCTGCCGATCATGGTGCCGGTGCTGCTGCTGGTCGGTGTCATGAATTTCATCGGCGCGGCCAGGGACGTCGCCTCGGTGGCCCTGGTGGCGACCGCGGACACCAAGACACTGGCACTGCTGCAGCTCGACTACATGGTGGAGGGACGGTACGAGGCCGGCGCCGTCGCGTCCCTGGTGGTGATCGTCATGTCGACGGGTCTGGCCCTTGTGGCGCGGGTCTTCGGATTGCGCATCGGCATCCGCAATTAGGAGTTTGATTCAAACCTTTCCGCCGGCGTTTCAGGCTGCACGTTTTGGGGGACCGTTGGTTGAGAACAGCCCCCTCATTCAGATGCGCCTGGGTTTTGCCCCGCCACATGTCAAGAGGCCGCTACTCCGTTACGTCGAGGAGCAACCCGTCCAGATCGGCCATATGGTGGCAGCCCAGCGGGCAGGCGTTACGGAACATCTCAAGCCGCACCTTGCCTTCCTTTCCCCGCCCCACGATGCTGGCGCTGGGACGGAAGCGGAAGTTCCTTGTCGCCACCCGATCGATGTCGCTTTTCAATGCGGCGATGCTCTCGACCTTGAACCCGATATGGTCCATGCCACGCGCGGTGATGCCGGTGCCCTCGAAATCGCTGATCTGCCAGGGGATGATCACCAATGTGATCCGCCCGTCGGAAAGATAGGCATTGCGGCTCTCCTTCGGCCCCTTGATCGATGTGAAATCGAAGACCTGCCGGTAGAATTTTGCGACGCGGTCCGCACCGCGGACCCTCAGGGCGAAGTGGTGAACGATGCGCTCCCGTTCTCCCGCCTCTCTCTCATAAACGTCATCGCCCTGCTTCGGCCCCGCCTGGGAGACCAGAAAGACGTTCCCCGCGGGGTCATGGGTGGAGATCGA
>JAHEKA010000219.1 GCA_024638585.1 Rhodospirillales bacterium | reverse complement strand
ACACCGACGCCTGGCCGGGAATTTATGAGAAGGTCGCGGCTGCCGACATCCTGGTGATCACCACGCCGATCTGGCTGGGGGAGAAGTCCTCGGTCTGTACCCAGGTGATCGAACGGCTTTACGCGAATTCATCGATCCTGAACGATGACGGTCAATACGCCTATTACGGGCGGGTCGGCGGTTGTCTGATTACCGGGAACGAGGACGGGGCCAAGCACTGCGCCATGAATATCCTCTATTCGCTGCAGCATCTGGGCTACGTCATTCCGCCCCAGGCCGACGCGGCGTGGCTGGGCGAAGCGGGGCCGGGGCCGTCTTACCTGGATGAAGGGTCGGGCGGGCCGGAGAACGATTTCACCAACCGCAACACCACCTTCATGACTTGGAACCTTCTCCACCTTGCGCGCATGATGAAGGACGCGGGAGGCATCCCGGCCCATGGCAACCAGCGCTCGGAATGGGATGCGGGCTGCCGCTTCGATTTCCCCAATCCCGACTACCGCTGAGCGACGGCGCCCGAACGGATAGAAAAAGGCGCCCCCGGTTGCCGGGAGCGCCCTTCCAGTGAGATTTCGGTCTTCTAGTTCTTACAGCTGACGCTCTTGGCCTGGCTGCCCGGGCTGGGATAGGTGAAGGTGCAGGTCATGCCGGTCTTGATGGCCTTGCGCTTGGCCTTCTTGCCGTCGATGGTGACCTTGGTCCTTGAACCGGACACCTTGGCCATGACCTTTTTGCCCTTGTGGGTGATGTAGATGCGCCGTCCCGCGCGCTTGGTATCCACAACCGCCCCGGTGTGCTCGACCATCGGCACCGGCGGGCGCGAGTCCATGATGGCCTTGTAACGGGCCAGGACCTTGGGCGACGTGTCCTTGAGGCTCTGGAGGATCTTGCCGAGACCGTCCGCGTCCAGCGGGCTGATGTCGAGCTTCAGCTTCCTGCCTTCGCCGGCAAAAGCCGGGTCGTTGCCGGTCTTGACGAACGCCGCTTGCAGCGCCTTGGCGCGGTCCGCCGGGATGCCGGCGGGCCCGGCATAGGGCCGGTACATGAAGAGCGGTGTTTCAAGCAGGTTGATCAGCGCAAGATCGTCCTTGTTCTTGGCAAGCTCGCGCCCCGTGGGCAGATCGGGATAATCCGGATGCCGTTTGATACGCCCGGTCTGCAGCAGGAAGCGAACCTTCTTGTCCTTGATCCAGTGCGGCTGGGTCGCGCGGATGGACGACAGCCCCTGGGCCCGGCCCTGGGCTTCGCCGCGGTCGACGGCAAGCGCCCCTTGCTTGGAGCCGGGATAGCCGGCAACGATCTTGATGCGCAGGCCGACCACCTTGCTCAGCAGGTAAGGCACGTCGTAGCCGGTGGAGCCCGGCGCCGTCGCGCTGAAGATGATGGGCTGGAGGCTCTTGTCCTTGAGGTCCTTGATGGACTTGTAAGGGCTGTCCGTCCGCGCGACCAACATGAAGGCCTCGTCCTTGAAGCTCGACATGCTGCCGAGCCACGTCATCTTGAACGGATCGAAGGGAATCTTGATCAGCCCCAGCATCGTGTTGAGCGGCAGGGCGCGGTCGAAGGTGCCGATCACGGTGCCGTCCTTGGGCGCCTTGGAGCCGATATATTGCGCGGCGATGATGCTGCCGGCGCCGGGCATGTTCCTGACAATGATATCGGGCTTGCCCGGGATGTACTTGGCCATGTGCCTGGACATCAGGCGGGTGTAGGTGTCGTAACCGCCGCCGGGGCTATAGCCGACGATCATGGTCATGCGTTTGCCCTTGTAGAAATCCGCCACCGAATCCGCTTGGGCGGCTCCGGCGCTGACCCCTACCAGGCCGGCCGCCGCGGCGGCCACGAATGCACGTGCGCGTGTCATGGTGATGCTCCCGTTTATAGAAATTATTAGGGGCGCCTTCTGTTGAGGCGTCCTTGCCGGCAAGCGTAACAGATCACGGCCCGCGGGCAAAGCGGGGCGGCGATCTATTCCGCCGGGGCTGCCTTGGTCATGGGGCCACGCGGGGCGAGGATGGTGAGGATGCAAAGCGCCATGAAGCCGATGGAGATGAAGAAGATCCATTGCGGCGGCAGATTGTCCATGGCCGCGCCCAGCATTGCCGGAGCGATCGCGCCGCCCACGGCCTGGCCGGTGAAAATGAAGCCGAAAACCTTGCCGGTCGATCCCTTGGGCGTGACCGTGCGAACCATCAGGTCCCGCGCCGGACGAATGACGCCGTGGCAGAACCCGGCGAACCCCATCAACAGCACCAGCACGGAGTAGTGCAGGGGAAACAACGCCAGGGTCAGGACCGCGAGAATGGCGCAGACGTACATGATGGCGGCAAAGCGGTCCTGACGGTGGATGTTGTCCGACACCCAGCCGCCGGCAAGGACGGCGAAGGAACTGACCAGCATATAGGCGCCGACCGCAAAGCCCGCGTCGACGGCCGACGTGCCATGCAGGGCGTTGAGCGCCGGGATGGAAAAGCTGTGCAGCCCGTTATTGCCGAGCGACGACATGACGAAGAAGGCGAACAGGAGCAAGACCGGGCGCGACATCAGAAGCTTTACATGATCGCTCATCTTGTCGGCGGGGACGCCGTCCTGCTTCCGCCTGGCGGAAGGAATGACATCGTCGGCCAGGGTTGCGCGGTAGAGCATGATGCCGAACCAGACCACGTAGCCGACCGCCGCGCTGGACAGGATCGCGGTCTGCCAATCCCAATGGGTGGCGACGAAAGTGATATATGCGGGTGCCGCCGCGAAGCCCAGATGACCCGCAAAGGTGTGGACCGAAAACGCCCGGCCCATCCTGCCCTCGCTGATGGATCCGTTGAGGATCGCGTAATCGGCGGGATGGAACACGGCATCGCCGAGCCCGGCCAGGACGATCAACAGGGCGATCACCCAGATATTGGTGGTGAAGGCGAGCGCCCCCATGGCGGTGACCATCAGGAACAGCCCGCCCAGAAGGATGACCATTGCCCCATAGCGGTCGACCAGGAAGCCCGCCGCGACCTGGGCGCCGGCGGTCGCGAAATAGCGTGCGCTGAGCGCGATGCCAAGCACCGTGTAGCTGATGCCGAGCTCCTGGTGGAGGAAGACCATCAAGGCCGGAATCGCCAGCATGTAGAAATGGCTCAGGAAATGACCGCCACAAATGAGGCCGAGGACCTTGAAGTCTTGCCGCCCATCGACGGTGGCGTCGGTCATTGCGCGGCTCCGGCCGTGGCGGCGTGTTCGGCCTTGCGCGCCTCCCGGGCCGAGCCCACCACCGCCAGCATGCAAAGCACCAGGAATAAGGCCGAGGCATAAAACACCCATTGCGGTGCGCCGAAATCGAGCATCGCGCCGAACACCACGGGAGAGATGCCGCCGCCGATGGCCTGGCCCGAGAAGACGAAACCAAACGCCTTGCCGATAGAGCCCTTGGGGCTGGCGGCGCGGATCATCATGTCCCGCGCCGGGCGGATGATGCCCTGGATCAGTCCGGCGAGGGTGAAGAAGAAGACCAGCAGGGCGTAGTGCAGGTTGACCGAACCGATCAGCAGTGAGATCGCCGCGGTGGCGAGGAGCGCCGCCGAGGCGGTGCGTGCATGGCGCCTGTCGTAATCCGCCAGCCAACCGCCCGCCAGAACGCCGAAGGCGGAGGCGAACAGGAAGCCGGTCAGCGCGCCGCCCGCGGCTTCCAGCGAGGTGCCGTGCAGTTCCGTCAGGCCGGCCACGGCAAAATTCTTGAAGCCGCCGGTGCCGAGCGACTGCATCGAGAAAAACAGGAACAGGAACAACATCGGCTTGGAGGCGAGGATCACCATGATCGACTGCCAGACCGTTTCCTCGGTTCCCCCGTCGGTGCCGGTATCCGATTTACGAGTTGGCTTCTGCTTGGCGGGTCCTTCCTGGATGTAGCTCCACTGGCTGATGATTCCCAGCACCATGATCAGGCCGACCGCCACGGACGTCAGGACGGCGCCACGCCAACTCCACCCCAATGTCGCGACCAGCAGCAGGCTCACGACCGGCGCGAGAGCGGTGCCTAAATGGCCGGCGAAGGTATGGGCGCTGAACGAGCGCCCCATGCGTCGGCTGTCCACCGATTCGCTCATGATGGAATAATCCGCCGGGTGAAAGACGGCGTTACCGGTGCCCGCCAGCATGAACAACAACGCGATCAGCCAGAATGCGTCGCTGAGGGCGATGAACAGGTACGACACCATGATCATGGAGAATCCGAAAACCAGGATCTTGCGGGCGCCAAAGCGGTCCACCAGGATCCCGGCAGGCAACTGGGTCGCACCCGAGGCGATGCTCTTGAGGCTGAGGAGCAAGCCCAGCAATGTGTAGGAGACGCCTAAGTCATCGTGAAGCAGAGGAAACAGCGGCGGCAGCATCATCGTGTAGTAGTGACTCATGAAATGGCCGCCGGACAAAACTCCGACGACCTTAACGTCCTTTTTCAAGCCTAATGCTGCGCTACTGGCCACTGCGTTTCCTCTCTTATCGTTCTCGGTTTCCCGATTGTTCTAGTTCATAAAATTGCGCCGCGTCTACAGTCATCGGCCCCGGCCCGATGGCGAGGTGGGATTCCATACCTGCCGCTTTTAGAAAACCGGCGCCGGCCGACCCTGCGCCGTCCGGGCGCGAGAATGTGACCGCCGTTCACCGTTACCCGGCCAATTTACAGCCCTTATTTATAGCCTTGGTTAACCTCTGTCCCATGGCGTGAGACCCGGCCAGCGCTTCAGGGGATGGTTAAAATGGCAATTTCCCAGATAGGTGCTTATAATCGTTTTCATTCGCATCTTTGGCTTGACATGTTTCCTTGGGAGACAGTGGTCTCGCAGGGCGGATCTGAGGAGAATAACCATGAGCAAAAAGCTGGTATTGGAAACAACCGCGCCGTTTCAGGGGTTGGCGGAACTGGTCGCCTACGATGAGGGTCTGTTCGAGAAGGAGGGGATCACCGTCGAATGGGCCGACCGCGAAAAGGGCGTCGACAAGAGCGCGCAGCTTCATATTACCGATCACAAGGATGCCCCGCGTTTCGCCAGCCACGGCAAGATGATGGAGCAGGGAAAGGCCGACCTCTACAACGCCTGTGAATGGGGCAACTATTCGCGGGTCGAAGG